>CAYMGO010000043.1:0-19798 GCA_964390015.1 uncultured Anaerolinea sp.
GTTTTTGGTTCTCCACCTGTTAAATCTTCCAGGATGGCCTGACCAATATCCTGTTTTTCCAAGTCTTTTTTATCCAAGGGAGCACCTCTTTAGAAAGTGGTTTCCACTACCCGTTCGCCCTGAGGTTTCTCGATCTTTTCAGGGACGATGCCAGCCATTAATAAGCCCAGGGTTTCTTTTGACACATCCCCGGCTTCAATGACCGCGATGATCTTGCCGCGATACATCACGGCAATGCGGTCTGAAAGCTCGATCACTTCATCAAGTTCAGGTGATACCAGCAGCACCGCGCAGCCCTCATCACGTTTTTGTACGATCCGCTTGTGAATGTATTCGATCGATCCCACATCCAGCCCGCGGGTGGGTTGTGAAGCCACCAGCAGCTCGATCGGACGCGAAAGCTCACGGGCGATGATCACCTTCTGCTGGTTGCCGCCTGAAAGGCTGCCCACCGATGTGAAAGAACTTGGCGTGCGGATGTCGAAATCCTTGACCAGTTTTTCGGAATTTTCCAGGATCTTTTCATACTGCAAGACAACACCGCGGGCGTAAGGATATTTATAGTAAGTGCACAATACTAAATTCTCAGCCACCGGGAAAGGCAGCACCAGCCCATCCGCCTGGCGGTCTTCTGGCACATGAGCGGTGCCCAATTCGGTGATCTTGCGCGGTGGAGTGTTGATGATATTTTGTTCTTTAAACTTAATCTCGCCGGAGACAGATTTTCGCAGCCCGGTGACCGCCTCTACCAGCTCTGTCTGCCCGTTACCCTGCACACCGGCGATGCCCAGGATCTGTCCAGCGTGAACATCAAAAGAAACGTTATCGACCATCACCTGCTTGAATTGATCGGCGACCACCAGGTCTTTGACTGAAAGCACCACCTCTCCCGGTTGTTTGATCTCTTTCTCGACCACCAGGTTCACCTCGCGCCCCACCATCATTTCAGCCAATTTGTTGCGGTCAGCCTGTTTGGGGTCGGCTTCTCCCACCACGGCGCCGCGGCGGATGACCATGATGCGGTCAGCGACATCCAACACCTCTCGTAATTTGTGGGTGATGAAGATGATGGACTTGCCCTGTTTTACCAGCGACCGCATGATGACAAAAAGTTCATCGGCTTCCTGCGGGGTCAGCACAGCCGTAGGTTCGTCAAAGATGAGGATGTTGGCTTCGCGGTACAGCAGTTTGATGATCTCCACGCGCTGCTGCACACCCACGGGGAGGTCTTTGACGTAGTCGTTCGGGTCAACCTCCAACTTATATTGTTTGGAGATCTCCATGATCTTGGCGGCTGTTTTGGGGCGGTCAAGGAAATCGCCGGCTTTCACCGGTTCTGATCCCAGCATCACGTTCTCGGTGACCGTGAACACCGGGATGAGCATGAAGTGCTGGTGCACCATGCCGATGCCAGCGTTGATGGCGTCTGTGGGTGAGTGAATGGTCACCTTTTCACCGTTAACCAGTATCTCCCCCTCATCCGGCTGATAGAGCCCGTAGAGGATGTTCATCAGCGTGGTCTTGCCAGCGCCGTTTTCTCCGAGGAGCGTCAGTATCTCTCCCTGGTTCAGAGTGAGGTTAATGTGGTCATTTGCCAGAACACCGGGGAATTGTTTGGTGATTCCTTTTAATTGAAGGATCGGAGCCATGGTTACTCCATATCTTAAAGAGGGAATTTTGAATATTGTATCACAGCCAGCAAATTTCCATGATTGGTGCCAACTATTAAATAAAAAAGCTGGAGCTTGAGACTCCAGCTTTTCGTGGTCGATGGTTGATTACTGTTTGAAGGCGGGGTTCATCTGGATTTCACCAGAGAGGATGCCGGCCTTTACAGTATCGAGTTCGGCTTTCAGTTCTGCGGAAACCTGGCCTTCGAAATTGTGGAACGGGGCAAGCCCAACACCACCATTGGCCATGTTACCTACAACAGACCCACCCTTGAAGGTGCCTTCCTTGGCAGCCTGGATGGCGTTGAAAGTAGTAACATCCATGAATTTCATCACGGAGGTGAATACGATGTCAGCGTAATCCGGTGAGGTGAGGAACCAGTCAGAGTCTACGCCGATGATGTAGGCGTTACCGCGAGCTTTCACAGCAGCGGCGGCACCCAGGCCGACAGGGCCGGCGACCGGCATGATGATGTCAGCGCCCTCATCCATCAGAGAAACGGCCATATCATTGCCCTTCTGCTGATCGCTGAAGTCGTTGGTGAAGAGGCCGGTCTGGGCGTTGGCATCCCAGCCGAGGGTCTCAACCGCGGTGCCGTGCACTTCATTGTAGTAAGCCACGCCGCGCGCAAAGCCATCCATGAAGATGGTCACGGTCGGGATCTGCATACCACCAAAGACACCCACCTTTCCGGTCTTGGTGAAGCCAGCTGAAGCGTAACCAGCGAGGAAGGCAGCTTCATCGGTCTGGAAAGCCTGGGCTAGTACGTTGGGGATTACAGGATCGTAACCAACATCAACGATTGAGAACTTCTGGTTGGGGTTGGCTTCAGCAGCGGCCTTGGTGGCATCGCCCAGCAGGAAACCAACGGTGATGATGATGTCGCACTTCTCAGCAATGAAGGCGTTAATATTCTTTTCGAAATCAGCGATTTCCTTGGATTCAAGGTATTTCGCTTCGATATCGAGTTGTGCTGCAGCGTCCTGGGCGCCCTTCCAGGCAGTGGCGTTGAAGGATTTGTCGTCGACGCCACCGGTATCGGTGACTTCGCATGCTTTAAATTTCGCGGTTTCCGCCGCTGGTTTTGCGCATGCACTGAGAACAAATACAGCGATCAAGAGCACTGACATGATAATTAACAACTTTTTGGACATCTTTTCTCCTCCTACAGAGTATTAGAATGTACGGGATAACTCCCGCAATTAACTTAGTATAACGATATTTCCTGTTGAATGCAAGTTACTGACCTCGATCAAAAAACCGGTTTACTTGTCAATGGAACAACTATAACTTGCCATTTCATGAAGAGGATTTGGCTTCAGCATCCAATCTCATTTTTTCCTCGTGAGCGCGGTCTTTTACTTTTAACATTGAAAGGAAGGCAAGGAAGAGGAATACTGTGCCAAAGATGAACAGTACTTTGTAGTTGTAATTCATATTTTCCACCAGCAAACCACCCAAAGTGGGGCCAAGTACCGCGGCAGTCTGCGAGAAGAAGTAATACAGACCAGTGTAGGCACCGATGCGTTTTTCATCGCCGTGATCGTAAACCAGCGGCAGGCTGTTGACGTTGACCCAGGACCAGAAGAATCCAACCAGCACCAGGATGATGATGAAGGAGATGAGACCCTTCACCAGGAAGAAGCTGCCCAGGAAGATGAGCGTGAGCGCGAGAACCCCATAGATGATGGTCTTCTTGCGGCCGAGCCTGCCGGCGAGAATGCCGGATGGGATGCAGAAAGCCAGGAAGGAAAGATTGGCCACCGAGGCGACGATCGAGGCCGTGCCCGGCTTGATGCCCAGGTCAAAAACCGCGAATGACGACAGACCTGTTTCAATGGCGTTGAAGCCGGTGAACCAGCAGAAGATCGCCAGCAGGATGAAGAGAGCGGATTTATCGGGGTTACCAAATACCGCTTTGAGATTTGGGATCAGTCCCTTGATGCTTTCATTCTTCTCACCAGGCAGGTCGTTGTGGTTTCCCAGGCGCTCCTTGGGCTCCTTCACCCAGATCAGCACCGCGGCTAACGCCACGATCATCGCGATCGCGCCTGCGATGAAGGGTCCCATTCGTCCAAAGGCATTGAAGATCAAGCCGCCCAACACGTAGGAGAGGACGCCCGCGGCTCCACCCATCAGGTTGATGACGCCGTTGGCTTTGCTGCGCTGCTCCGGAATGAAAAGATCACCTAACCATGAAACTACCGGCGAGCGGAAGAGCGCCATGCCGAAATTTGTGACAAGAATAAAAACTGCCACCGCGATAACTGACTTGGCCAGCGGGATGGAGATAAACCCAACGAGCGCAATGGGCAGCCCCAACAGGATCCACGGTTTACGCCTGCCGAAGCGGTTCCAGGTGTGGTCGCTGCGGTTGCCCACCCATGGCTGCACAAAAATGTTGATGATGTTATCCCAGGTCATGATGAACATGGCGAGTGCCGGCCCCAGACCGAAGCCGACAAAATTGGCTACGGTAGTGGAGAACTCCGGGTTGCCTACCTGCAGGATCAGGGGCACCCATTGATTGAAGATCGGCCACAGGATGCTAATGCCAAAAAAACCAAACCCGACCAGAAATGTACGACCCCACGGAAACTTCGTTTTCTCCATTTTTCACTCCTTTGAGTTTATCGTGCTCGTTTATTTATTTCTCTTCGTCCAGCAGATCCGGACGTTGTTTCCTGGTGCGATGCAGGGATTGTTCTTTTCTCCATCTGGCGATCAGCGCGTGGTTGCCTGATAAAAGGATCTCCGGCACGCGCCAGCCACGGAATTCCTCCGGGCGGGTGTAATGCGGATATTCCAGCAGTCCGTTGCCGAAGCTGTCATCTTCTGCGCCATTCGGGTCGCCGAGCACGCCGGGAATGAAACGCGAGACCGCGTCGATGAGCACCATGGCGGGAAGTTCCCCGCCGGTGAGCACGTAATCGCCGATCGAGATCTGGTCGCTCACCAGGTGTTCGATCACACGCTCATCAATGCCTTCGTAACGGCCACACAGCAGCCCCACGCGGGGTTCTCGTGCCAGTTCGCGTGCTATTGATGCGGTGAAAGGTCTGCCCTGCGGCGAGAGGTAGATCAGATGGCAGGCAGGTGGGGTGCCGAGGACCGATTCAACCGCGGCGAAGATGGGTTCCACCTTCATCACCATCCCGCCGCCGCCACCGTATGGTGCATCATCGGTCACATGGTGCCGGTCAAAGGTCCAGTCACGGATGTTATGCAGCGCCACGCTGATCAGGCGATTCTCCTGCGCGCGCTGTAAAATGCTAGATTCAAGGTAAGTTTGAATGACCCCTGGAAACAGGGTAAAGACATCGAAATGCATGCCCTCATTCTAGCAAAGAAATCCTTTCAAAGGCAAGCAAAATACAATGGAAAAATTGACTGGAATTCACCCAACACTGGTCTCCCCGGATGGGGCAATCTCCTCTTTTATCGGTTCACCTCGATGCACACCTGAGAGCAGGATCAGAGCAATCACGAGAAAGACAGG
This sequence comes from uncultured Anaerolinea sp., assembly GCA_964390015.1. Taxonomy (GTDB): domain Bacteria; phylum Chloroflexota; class Anaerolineae; order Anaerolineales; family Anaerolineaceae; genus UBA6107. Next base: position 5,171 of record CAYMGO010000043.1, read on the forward strand.
ACCGATGATCATCAACATGTTGTAATTGGCACCCGCCAGGTGGATCAACCAGCCATTGAGGATAGGCCCTACCACCGAGGAAAGCGTGTAAACGAGAAAGTACAAACCAGTATAGGTGCCAATGAGAGAGGTGTTGGTCAGATCGACGACCATGGGCAGCGCGTTGGTATTGATCAACGCCCAGGTGAAGCCTGCTAGAATCAGGAAGAGGTTTGCCACGCGGATCATTCCCAGCGGGGGAAGGCGCCCAAGCTCAATAGTGAGCAGTTCCGGTGGGAGCACGGCGATAACAAAAATGGAGAGCGCCATCCCGACCAAACCGATCGAGATGGTGCAGCGCCTGCCGAAGCGGCTGCCCAGTATACCAGCGGGAATGGCAAAGACCATGAATGAAATCGCCATGTGCCCGGCCATCCTCCCAGCGTCACCCTCAGAGATTCCCAGGTGATGGGTCGCATATAAGGATAAAAAGGCATCTGCCTGCTGTGTGGTGAGCACCCAGAAGAAGATAGCCAGCAGCAGCCGGATGGCGCTCTTTTCTTTGTCCCGGAAGAGGTCACGCAAGCTATCTGCCAGCCTGGGCGGGGTTTCGCTTTGCATGAATATTTTTGGTTCTTTGATGAACAAGAAAACCAGCAGCGCCGACAGTATCACGAGAATGGAACCCAACCAGAAGGGATAGTTGATATCCAGTTCATATAATGCGCTACCACCCAGTGAAGCGATGACAGCTCCAAGACCGCCCATCAAGTTGATGATGCCATTGGCCTGTGAGCGATAACGCGAGGGTGTGATGTCGGGCATCAGCGCCATCACCGGGGTGCGCCAGAAAGCCATGCTAACGACCAGTGTGAGTGTGCAGGCGAAGAACAGAGGCAGCACGCTCACCAGGGGAATGACCCCGAAAGCGGCAGCACCGATTGGCGCAGCGATGAGGATAAAGGGCATGCGCCTGCCGATGGGGGTGCGCAGACGGTCAGACCAGGCACCGACCGGAGCCTGGATGAGAAAAGCGGCGATGTTATCCATCGTCATGAACATTCCGATAAGGGAGGGCGGCAATCCGAAACGGTTGGCGAGAAAAAGCGGCACGAACACGTTGAAGAGCGTCCAGATGACGCTGACGCCGAAAAAGCCGAAACCAAGCAGGAACAATTTGGGGTATAGCTTTTTCATGATTCCTTTTCATTAAAACATACTACAGTCAGAAACTGCAAACACGACGCGAAAAAGGTTTGTGTGTTTTTTTGCCTCTGAGTATTTATAACCCTCCTAATGCAGTCCGGTAACGCTTCTCGCTGCTCATCCAGTCATCTTGACGCTGCTGATTTCACTTGGTAAGATGAATTCCATGTACATCAAGGGCAGTAAGTGGAGCATGCAGAAAAAGTCCCGCAGGTCGAACCCGTTTCGGGTGATCATCCTGCTGGTATTGATTGCCGCGGTCATCTACCTCGATCGCATGATTGTGCCCACCATACCGCAGTTCTTCCAACCGACGCCAACTGCTACACGTGCGCCGGAATCGATAGCTTCGGATGCAAAGGGTCTTGAAGCTGAGGGTAAGTATTCCCTGGCCATCACCGCTTATAAAGACGCGGTCAGGGCTGATCCGCGCAACCCGGATAACTTTATAGCGCTGGCGCGTTTGAACATCTACACCGGCAATTACGACGAAGCCATCATGGACGCTGAGAATGCCCTGCTGCTCAACCCGAACAATGATCAAGCTATGGCACTGCGCGGTTGGGCGATCGGGCTGGCGGGAGATTACGTCCGCAGCGTGGGCACCTTGCAGGATGCCATCGTGGTGAATCCGAATAATGCCGCGGCGCAATCCTACCTTGCAGAAGTCTACACTTATATGCTGCAGGCGGGGCAGGGTGACCTGAACACGCTTGATAATGCCATCACTGCCTCACGGCGGGCGGAAGAACTTGCACCGGGTGCCATGGAAACCCACCGCGGACGCGGTTTGGTGCTTGAATACACTTCCAACTTCGAAGAAGCGGTAACCGAGTTCGAAGCAGCGGTATCGCTGAACCCGAATATTGCCGACCTGCACCTTGGACTGGGACGGAATTATTTTAATGTTCAGTCTTACGACGACGCTATTACTGAATTCGGCCGGGCGAACGCCTTGAACCCCAAGGATCCCACCCCTGAAACATTGATAGCACGCACTTACGCCATGAATGGTGATTATCAAAAAGCCATCCAGTACGCAGAAGCGGCTGTGGTGGATGAGCCGCAAAATCCGTTTCTCTATGGCAATTTGGGGTTGATCTACAGCAGCGCCACGCAATACCTTGATGCCATCGATATGCTGCGCATCGCGGTGCGCGGGGGTGTTTCTGCGGAGGGTGCTCCGGTGGAAGGAGTGCCGCTGGATTACGGTCGCGTGGCGCAGTACTACTACACTTACGGGCTTGCACTGGCAAGAGAAGGTCAATGCGGTGAAGCGCTGCAAATCTCGCAGGCGGTGCAGGTGGGTTTACGCAACGATGACATCGCGGTGTACAACGCCCAGGAAATGATCAATATCTGTGAACGGCTCACCCGGGAAGGGAATTCTGACATCACTCCCACCGCTGATCCCGGGGACGTCACACCGACCGTGGAAGTCACACCCTGAGCTTAAGCTGACCGGGCAGATGGATCAATGATCGATTACAGCGGAAAACGCGCGCTCTTCAGCAATCCCAAGAAGAAATCCAACCCATTATGGATCTTCATCCTGTTGGTTATGATCATGGCGGGATTGTTTGTGATCCGCGGTGTGCGCGTTGGGCAGATTGCGCCAATTGCGCGCATCACCCCCACACCAACCCGCAGCCTGAACTCCTACGCCCTGGAGGGAGAGACGCACTTCCAGGCGGGGAACCTGGAGAAAGCCATCGAAGCCTATCTCAATGCCATTGCCATCAACCCGCAGGATTCAGACCTCAGGGCGGAACTGGCGCGCATCCAGGTGTACTCCACCTCGCAGATTACCGTTGATGCCCGTAAAAGAGATCGACTGGATGAAGCGCTTGCCACCATCGAGGAAGGCCTGGCGATTAGTCCGCAAAGCAGCAACCTCTACGCGGTGAAGGCTTTTGCGCTTGATTGGTACGGTTCTTCAGGAGCTGCCGGCGAAGACTGGCAGGAGTATTACATTAAAGGTGAACAGGCCGCGGTGGAAGCGCTGCAATACGATAACACCAACGCGCTGGCACTGGCTTATTACGCCGAATTATTGATCGACCAGTTGAAGTATTCCCAGGCACAGCAGTACATCACGCAGGCGCTGGAACGCGACGACACGCTGATGGACGTGCACCGCGTAAACGGCAATGTGCAGGAAGCCAGTGCCAACTACACTCAGGCCATCGAGGAATATAAAAAAGCCATTGCCATCACGCCTAATCTGAACTTCTTATATATGTCACTTGGTGCAAATTATCGTCAACTGGCCAATATGACCGCCGTAACGACTGAGCAAAATTATTACTTTGGCCTGGCGTTGGACTCTTTTGCCAGGGCTGTAGCCATCAATGATCAGCTGGGCGTTCAGGACCCCATCCCACTCATTTCCATCGCCAACACGTACGTGCAGCAGGGCGAGTTTTTCGCGGCAGCCCGCAACATGCTGCGCGCGGTAGAGTTTGCCCCGGAAGACCCGACCGCTTACGGTCAATTGGGTGTGGTGTATTACAAATCCCGTAATTACGAAGGCTCGATTTTACCTTTGCGTTGCGCGGTGCGGGGTTGTACTGCTGAAGAATCCTGCCTGGTGCGCAACGGCGGCGCTGAGTGCGATCCTGAAGAGATTCCCGATATTCCCATTCCCGGTCTCGAGCTGACCAATAACAGCGTGGTGTATTACTACCACCTGGGCTCTGTGCTGGCAGGCCTGCACCAGCCTAACAACGATTACTGCGATGAAGCCATGGTGGTTTTTGATGAGATCAACAGCGTGTTCTCAGCAGATGAAACCATAACGGGAATTGTGCGGGAAGGCGAAACCATTTGCGGCTTCTACGGCTATCAGTAGTAAAGCCCGTAAAAATATCAGAGTTTTATTAGAGTTCGAGCAAACCTCTTGACGCAAAAATCAAAGAAGGTTATTATTCAAATGCTTTTAGCACTCGTTTAAGAAGAGTGCTAAATAAAGAGAATCATTCCAATCCTAATCTGGAGGAAAGTATGTCACTGAATCTAAAACCGTTGGGAAGCCGTGTCGTTGTTGAGCCCGTGGAGGAAAACGAGGTCACCGCAGGTGGTATCGTTTTACCTGATACCGCCAAAGAAAAACCGCAGAAGGGCACCGTCCTTTCAGTCGGTCCTGGTGATCGGGATGACAAGGGCAATCACATCCCCATGGATGTGAAAGCTGGAGATACCGTTTTGTTCCAGAAGTACGGTGGAACCGAGATCAAGATCGATAATAAGAAACTCTTGATCCTGCGCGAAAGCGACCTGCTCGCAATCGTTACCAAGTAAATAAATCCAAAATTACAAAAAGGAGAATGCACTTATGGCAGCAAAACAACTCATCTTTGCTGAAGAAGCACGCCGGAAATTAAAGAACGGCATCGATACAGTCGCAACCGCGGTAGTTACCACCCTCGGCCCCAAAGGCCGCAATGTAGCCATTGACCGCAAATTTGGCGCTCCGACCATCACCCATGACGGTGTGACCGTGGCCAAAGAGATCGAGCTTGAAGACCCCTACGAAAATATGGGCGCCCAGCTTATCAAAGAAGCCGCCACTAAGACGAATGACATCGCCGGTGACGGTACCACCACTTCAACACTTTTAGCGCATACCATTGTGAGCGAGGGTTTGAAGACCCTGGCAGCCGGTGGGAACCCCATGCTGCTGAAACGCGGCATCGAAGTTGCTGCGAAGAAGGTCTCAGAAGAGATCAAGAAACACGCTATCGCCATCTCGACCCGAGAAGATATCGCCAATGTCGCCACCACCTCCGCCCAGGATTCCTCCATCGGTGAGCTTATCGCTGATGTGATGGATAAGGTCGGTAAAGACGGCGTCATCACCGTTGAAGAATCCAAAGGCCTCGAATTTGAGCAGGAATACGTCGAGGGTATGCAGTTTGATCGCGGTTACATCTCGCCCTACTTCATCACTGATGCCGAGCACATGGAATCTGTGATCCCTGAACCTTACATCCTCATCTACGACAAGAAGATTTCTGCCGCGCAGGACCTTGTTACCATCCTTGAAAAACTGGTACAGACCGGTAAACGCGACCTGGTGATCATCGCTGAAGATATCGATAGCGAAGCACTGGCGCTGCTCGTAGTCAACAAACTGCGTGGCATGCTGAACGTTCTGGCCGTCAAAGCCCCCGGTTTTGGCGATCGCCGCAAGGCCATGCTGCAGGATATCGCATACCTCACCGGTGCCACCGTCATCTCGGAAGAGACAGGCCGCAAGCTCGAAACTGTTGTGCTGCCTGACCTCGGCCGTGCTGAGAAGGTCACGGCTGACAAAGACAATACAACTATCATCGGCGGTAAGGGCGATGAAGCCCAGATCAAAGGCCGCATTGAGCAGATCCGTGTGGAGATCGACAAGACCACCAGTGATTACGACCGCGAAAAACTGCAGGAGCGCCTCGCCAAGCTTTCCGGTGGCGTTGCCATTATCCGTGTGGGTGCCGCGACCGAAACTGAGCTGAAAGAAAAGAAACACCGTGTTGAAGACGCCCTCTCCGCGACCCGCGCGGCCGTTGAAGAAGGTATCGTCCCTGGTGGCGGTGTTGCCCTGATCAACGCCATGAACGTGTTGGATGACCTCAAACTTGGCAGTGAAGACGAGCAGATCGGTGTCAAGATTGTGCGCAAAGCTCTCGAAATGCCGATGAAGAAGATCGTAGAAAACGCCGGCATGGACGGAGCGGTCGTGATCGAGAAAGTGCGCGCAGAGCAGAAAGCCAAGAAGAACACCAAGATCGGTTACGATATCATCCGCGAGGAATATATCGACATGATCAAGGGTGGCCTGGGCGATCCCGCCAAGGTGACCCGCGGTGCGCTCGAAAACGCGGCTTCCATCGCAGCCATGATCCTCACCACCGAGGCTCTCATTACCGAGATCCCTGACAAGAATCCTCCCGCGCCCGCCGGGCCTCCGATGGATTACTAAGATTTACAAAATGCTTTACTGGCAGGCCACACGGTCTGCCAGTTTTTTGTTAAATGATTTCGGTTATAATCTACCAAATGAAAACAGGAACGAAGATCTCATTGCTGCTGCTCCTTTTAGCACTTCTTACCGGCTGCACCCAGCCGGTGACAGTTACCCCCTCACAACCCGTAAGCACCGTGGAACCCTCAGCAACGCTTGAACCTACCGTAACCCCAACTTCGCTGCCTTTGGCATTGAGGGTAAATGGCGAAGGCATCCTGCTCACAGAGTACGAGGCCGAAATCGCCAGGCTGCAGTCCGCGCTGACCGAGCTCGGGCAGGAAATGAGCCCTGAAGAACAAAAGGAACGCGTCCTGATCAATTTCACTGATGAATTACTGCTGGCGCAGGCAGCTGCGATGGCTGGTTACACTGCCAGTGATGAAGAAGTGCAAGCGCGCATCGACAGGATGGTGACAGACCTCGGCAGCGCGGAAAAGCTTACCGAGTGGCAGACCACCAACGGGTACTCTGACGAAACATTCAGGGTCGCCCTCAAGCGGGCGATTGCTGTGGCATGGCAGCGGGATGCCATCGTGAACAGTGTACCTGAAACCGCCGAGCAAATTCACGCCCGGCAGCTCTTTTTCAAGAATGAGGCCAACGCGATCGCGGCACTTGGTCAGTTGAACAACGGAGTGGAATTTTCCACGCTCGCGCTGCAGCAGGATGATGTGTTGGGTGGCGACCTTGGCTGGTTCCCGCGCGGCATGCTGACCCAACCTGAGGTGGAGGAAGTGGTCTTCACCATGCAACCCGGGGAGACCAGCGAGATCATTGAGAGCAGTCTCGGGTATCACATCATTAACGTGATCGAACGCGAAACTGAGCACCAACTTTCTACCGAAGCGCGCCTGATGCTGCAAGAAAAAGCGTTGAACGATTGGCTTGAAACCGCCAGGGCTGATAGCACGATAGAGATCCTGATTCCATAAGTATAAACTGGGCTGGACAAAATGCGATTTGCTGACCATGACGAGATCGAAAGCCGGTTTAAAAGGCGAGCCAAACAACGGCGGCGGGATATCACCTGGAACCTGTTGACAGGGCTTGTCATCCTGGTCACCGTTGGATTGATCGGTCTGTTCCTGGTACTTTTTTCAAACCCATACGTTGCTTTAAATCCTTTTCCACCACCAACCATGCCGGTATTGGCGGTTGCACCCCCCGGCACCGCCACCCCGGTGAAGCTACCGCCCACCTGGACGCCAACCGCGCAGCCTACCGAAACACCTTTGCCAACAAATACGACTCTACCGGCTACTCCAACTTCCGAACCGACTGCTACGGAAGCGCTGGTTCCATTTTTTACCGAAGAACCTGGCAGCAATAACCTGCCTTATGCCATCGAAGGTGAACCCGCGGCCATGGCCAATACCGTTTTCCATCCCGGAGAGAATTGTGACTGGCAGGGTGTAGCCGGCCGGGTGGTGGACCTGCAGGGTAGGCCGGTTGTGGGTGTAGTGGTCAAGTTAACCGGATTGTATGACGGGCGCACGGTTGACATGACCACGCTCACAGGCGGGGCAGCGGCGTGGTACGGAGAATCCGGTTACGAGTTCATTCTGGGGGATAAGCCGGTGAGCAGCAATGCGATGCTTTCGGTTCAGCTGCTTGACCAGGCGTTGATGCCGGTCTCCAACCGGGTGATCTTCAGTACTTATTCCACCTGTGACAAAAACCTGATCCTGCTTAATTTTAAACAGGTTCGCTGATCGATCATCACAAAACCGGCTGAGAAGCCGGTTTTGTTATCTGAACATCGATAGCTGGGTGGTTTCTTCCAGGCTGAGGGGGTCGGAGTCGATCAACACCTTGAATATTTCAAGTGAAAGATCAGAGCGGGCAGCGATGCTGCGCAAGGCACGATATTTTAGGTAATGGAAGTCTGGCCCCAGCTGCTGGCGCAGGTAAGGATCGCGTTCGATCTTAAACTTCAATAGACCCGCCCGGCTGCCCGGCAGGAGAAAAATGGTCTGGCAGTTTTCCGGAACGCTGTTGAGTGAGTCCCGATCAATTATCGCAGAGGTGGAGACGTAAAAGCGGTAGATTGGTAGGTCAGTGGGCGCACGCAGGTGCCAGGTGATGGGGGAGTCGTTGACCTGAAGCAGGTGAAACTGGCTTGCGAGACCCGCAAGCAATTTTTTCATCTCGTCGATATTCTCCAGCCTGAATGCAACATGGTCGTGAGGCTTCAACGTCCATGTGCTGGTAGCCGGATCCAGCACTGCGTAAGAATCGAGGCACTGCCTGATCAGATCTTCAGGCGGGGTGAGATAACCTGGAAATCGTTGATAAGCACGTTCGTGCAGGGAATTGGAGGACAGCCGAGTCTCTTTTTGCAGCCAATTGGAAATCTCGATCTCCAGGCTGTCTGCCAGCGGGGTGCGGGTGTTTTCCGGTTCTGCCAGCCACCACAGACCACTCTCCGGGTCTTGGGCTGTGGCGTCCAACCTGACCAGGAAATTCTGGTCAGAAAGAAGCGTATTGAGAATAGACTGAATTTCAGAGGTTTTTTCGGCGGTTAACTGCTGAATGGAAGGCGGAAAAGCATTACCATCCGCCAGTGCGCACATCGCCGCGGAGTGAACTTCGATGTATTCAGTAGGTTCTCCGATCTCATTGAGCAGTTCACGTATGGCATCGCGAGCAAGCCTCTGCATGTTCACGGGTAGATAATCCCGTCTTCTTTTTCCCGTTTTCCATTCCATCTGGATGGGTTCGGAAGCGTTCTTGACAGCCACGCCGGAAATATCAAATCCGGAAATGGAAGCGCTTTCTATTACTGAGCTTACCAGCCCAGCGGCTGGTTCTGGCAGTACTCCGAACATGGGTACATCAGGGCCAGTAAGCGCTGCGGCTGGCAAGAGCGCAGCGTGCAGCGCGGTGGTGTGCCAGTACCAGTCGAAACGGCGCCGCTCGAGCACCTGGCTGAAGCCGCTGGCTTTTTCACGCCCCCACAACCAGTGAGCCCAAAGGCTGCATAAAGACCAAAAAGCCTGGCTGGGGCGTGGAAACACGCACAGGAGGTTGTCGATCTTTTTTCCCTCTGCCGCCTGAGCAAGATCACGCATGCGACCCTGGTAAAGGCAGATGCCACCACCAGAGGGCAGTTCTGGCCAAGTGGTAAGCGGAATTGGTTGGGCAATCGCGCTCCAAGTTTTAACAGCGCGATCAATTGCCAGCCAGAGATTCTTTTCGAGGTATTGAGGTGGAATGCTCAACTGGCGGGGTCGTTCGCGTTCCTCCGGCCAGGACCAAATCGCATTACCCTCATCCAGCAGCGAAAGGAGCACCGCTTCAACCAGCTCGCGGCGATGGGGCGGCAGGTGCATGCCCTCCAATTTGTTGATGAGCGTGAACAGGACGTAAAGCGCACGCACCGGGTAAACGCTGATGGCTTGTTCCACACTTTCCCGGTCGTCCAGGTTACCGCCCATTACCCGGGCGAGGGCGCGTGAGCGGTGCAGTGGTTCACTGCGTTGGATCTGTTGCAGGCGTTGGGCATCGTCGTCCGTGATCGGATGTTCGCCATCATCTTTACAGCGTGGACAGGTATAAATTCGCGTATGCGGCACCGGTTCACCGCGATTCCAGATGTATCCGCTGGCCTGGATCTCTGCGCCGCAGCTGGCGCAGCGGGTAAGGTAAAGGTTGCGGATGGTGGATTCCAAGCGCTCATCGCCTTTTTTTAAGTCACCCAGTTCCCTGATAATGGTGTTGAATTCAGATGCCAGGGGCGCGCGGGCAAGTATGCGTATCTGGAAAGCGATGACCGGATTGTTGCATGCCACCAGCACCTTATAACCGGCGGCTGCTGATTCCAGGATGGCGCGCGGTGAGGTGCCCATCGGGTCAAGAATATTACTACCCGGGGCGGCATTATTCTGGAGCCAGTGGCTTACCATTCCCGGCGGGTCTAGCGGTAGAAAACGATCGAAGGGCAGCGGCTGCCGTACTTCGGATGAGTGGATGTAAACCAGTGACTTTATCATGAAGGTACCTAACTTTATAATAGCCGATATCAGGCGTTTTTCAACATTTATTCCGTCACAGAAAAATTGACAATGATTCGTCAAACTGCTTGTTTTCATTAAAAATAATAGACGGTGTATTGATCGCCGCCTATTTTGAACTGACAGAAAATGGGTTAATCCGATCCGTTGCTTATTTCAGTATCGCGTTTTCCTTCACTGCTGGAATGTGCTGGCGAATGGAATCGATGGCTTCCTGCGGATAATCGTAATCCTCGAGGTCGCCCGCGAGGTAGCGGTTGTAGGAGGTGAGGTCGAAGTACCCGTTGCCGGACATGTTGAAAAGAATCACTTTTTTCTCCCCGCCGCGTTTGGCCGCCAGGGCTTCATCAACCGCAGCACGCAGCGCGTGCGCGGATTCGGGGGCGGGAAGGATGCCTTCTGTTCGTGTAAAGAGGAGGGCTGCTTCAAACACGGCCTTCTGATGCACCGCCACAGCCTCCACCAGTCCGGCATTGTAGAGCGCGGAAAGTGTTGGTGCCATACCGTGGTAGCGCAAACCGCCGGCATGGATGGCAGCGGGTATGAAATCGTGACCGAGGGTGTGCATCTTCACGATTGGCGCCATGCAGGCGGAATCGCCGTAATCAAAGGCATACAGACCTCTTGTGAGGGAGGGAGTGGCGTAGGGCTCAACTGCTAATAGGCGTGCACGCTGTCCGTTCTTGAGGTTTTCACGCAGGAACGGGAAAGCGATGCCGGAGAAGTTGGACCCGCCCCCAACGCAGCCGATAACCACATCAGGGTATTCGCCAGCCATGTCCATTTGTTTCAGGGCTTCTTCACCGATCACGGTCTGGTGCAGCAGCACGTGGTGCAGCACTGAGCCGAGGCCGTATTTCTTCTTTCCTCCGGAAGTGACTGCCGCCTCAACCGCTTCAGAAATGGCGATACCCAGCGAACCGGCTGTATCCGGTAGTTCTGCCAGCATCTTGCGCCCATAGGTGGTGCGGTCGCTGGGGCTGGCGTAGACCTGGGCTCCATAGGTTTCCATCAGGAAACGACGGTATGGTTTTTGATCATACGAAACCCGAACCATATACACTTCAAGGTCAAGCCCGAAGAAGGTACAGGCCATCGCCAGCGCGGAACCCCACTGGCCGGCACCGGTCTCAGTAGTCATCGCCCGGGTACCGGCAATCTTGTTATAGTATGCCTGCGGGATGGCGCTGTTGGATTTGTGACTGCCTGAGGGGGAGACACCTTCATATTTGAAGTATATGTGCGCCGGGGTTCCAAGGGCTTTTTCGAGCCGGATGGCACGGATGAGCGGGGTAGGCCGGTAGAGCTTGTAGGCATCGCGCACTTCCTGCGGTATCTCGATATAACGGTCTGATGAAACTTCCTGTTCGATCAAACCCTTGGGGAATAACACGGATAGAAAATCCTCGGTCACCGGTTCCAGCGTAATCGGGTTCAGCACCGGTTCCGGTTTCACCGGGGAATCGGCGTTGATGTTGTACCAGCAGCGCGGGATGTCACTTTCATTCAGCAGGAATTTTGTTGTCTCTTCCATCTTTTTTTCTCCTTTTTGATGTGTTTTTTCTGCTGGACGGATTTGTTAAAATCACAAGCCCGTCCCTGCTGGGGACGGGCTTGTGCCCGCGGTGCCACCCCGGTTAAGCGGCTTTACCGATTTAAAAAATCTCCGGAGAATTGCTCCCGGAGATCGGAATTGCCAGCTTCACTCGTTTCGGGTACGGCAGTTACCTGCTTATACCCTTTGCCTGTTAACAGCGGCATCCTGGCGGCGGTTACTGACTTTCGCGTTCACCTCGCGGCTCGGAGGTCCATTCGGGGTTATTGTGCCCGCGGGTTTTCACCTGTTCCCGCTCTCTGGGGGGCCTGTACGACCCTTACTCGTCCTCGTCACAGCCTTTGTTATTCAATTTCCGTCAATTATAGGCGTGTGAGGGAATTTGTCAAGAGAATCGGTGAGAAAACAGGTGTAAATTCCCGGCAGTGGTCAACGGGAAAGGAAAGGGTACGCGATGATGAAAAGGATGGTCGTGACCACGCAAGTGGCCAGCATTACCGGCAGACCGCGTTTGTTCCAAAGTTTCACTGTGATGGGATGACGCGTTCGCTCGGATAATGACGCCACGATGATGTTGGCCGTGGAACCGATGATTGTGCCGTTGCCGCCCAATCCTGCACCGAAGGCCAATGCCCACCAGTAGGCGTTCACGTTTACACCTGAAGCTGCCAGGCTCTGGATGACCGGGATGAACGCGATGGTGATGGGAATATTATCCAGAAAAGCAGAGAGGCCTGCCACCAGCCAAAGTAACAGCACCCCAAAGAGCATGGGATTCTGGCTGGCAATGGGCATCACGCTGCCAGCCAGGCGCTCAAGGATACCTGTGCTTTCAAGACCGCCGATCATCACGAAAAGGGCGATGAAAAAGACCAGCACGCTCCATTCAATGCGTGAGAGCGTCTCGCGCAACTCAGGACGCACCCAGATGAGGGCCACGGTCGCAGCGCCCATGGCGATGAATGCCGGGGTTATGTGCAGAAGTTCCTCAAGGAAGAAGAGAACGATTGCCAGGGCGAGAACGACCAGCACTTTTCTGGCGGTTTTCGGATCCTTCAGAACCTCTCTCGGTTCCAGCTCCATCAAACCCTCGATATTTTCCGGATTTTCCTTCATGTCTTTCTTGAAAAGAAATCGCAGCAGGAACAAAGCCGTGAACCAGGCGACAACGACAATGGGCAGAGAATGGGTCAGAAAGTCGTTGAATGTGAGATCAGCCGCTGCCGCGATGAGCACGTTGGGTGGGTCTCCGATCAGGGTAGCGATGCCGCCCGTATCAGATAACAGCGCCTCAGCGATGAGGAAAGGGGATGGATTGAAGCCGAGAAGTTCGCAGATAAGAATGGTGACAGGGGCGATGAGGATGACGGTGGTGACGTTATCCAGGAACATCGAAAGTATTGTAGTGATCGTTCCCAGAAGAACAAGCAAGCGCGAGGCTTTTCCTTTTGATACCTTGGCTGCCAAAATGGCGATGTATTCGAAGAACCCGGTCGGTTCGAGCACCACCACCAGCACCATCATTCCTAACAGCAAACCCAACGTCGAAAGGTCGATTGCTTTGATGGCCTCAGCTTCGTCGTAGAAGCCCAACAACTTACCCACGATGAGCATCGTACCGGCACCGAACAATCCCGCAACTGTCCGATGTAATTTTTCAGAAAAGATCAGAAAGAGAGTGACGATGAATATGAATAGCGCGATGATCCCATTAAGCATGGTTCAATCCTTGCGGGTTAAAAAAATTTTAATTCCAGCTGGCTAAAAACGAAGTGCCGATATCGACCAATGAAGCGATGCCTACCAAACGTTCCTCTTCATCGACGACGGGTAAGTCTTTTAGATTGTGTTTCTTGATCAAGGCGGCGGCACGCAACAAACTGCAATCGTGTTCAGCAAAAACGGGTGGCTCCATTATCACGCTCACCGGTTTTGCCAGCATTGCGGGTTCAGGCTTCCGGGCTTCGGCTGCCCCAAAGTCCATCACGTAATCGATGTTCTGCATCATGTTCACAAAATCTGGTAGTGCCAGCGAGATCATATCGCGGATCTGCAGGATGCCAACCAGCTTCTTCTGCTCATCTATCACCGGCAGGGTTCCGATGTGGTGCCTGATAAAAGTCTCTGCTGCTTCCTTGATGGTTTTTTCAGGATTGATTGAATAAACCTGTTTCTTCATGCAATTTTGGAGATTCATTTGTAGCCTCTGTTATCGCTGGTGATGGAAATACAGGCGGATTCACGAAAGACAACTTATCAAGCATATTGAGTATACACAATTTTCGTGCGAAAAAAAACAAAATCCGGCAAGGTTGATCAGTCGCCTGGCCGGATTAACAACTTACGTATGTGGATCAATTTATCTTAAAATGCGTGATACCTGGTATGGCTTCAAGTGCTTCGCGGATATCGATCATCGGGTCATCTTCGAGGGTTTTCACCACCATGTTCACGGTGAGGTTCTGCTTTACCGGATCGGCTTCAACACCCAAAGAGAGGACCTTCTTCTTCAGCCTTTTGAAGATCTCGGTAAGCGTTTCCACTAATAGAGGATTTTCATGGGCTGTCACAACGACGTTGATCGTCTGGAAGACGCGAATGAAGCGTTTTTCGAGGATGTTGAGGATGGTAAGAACGATCAGTAAGGCTGCGGTTGTTCCTACAGCAGAGAAGTAATGCCCAGCGCCAACTGCCAACCCGACGATGGCGATCGTCCATAAAGATGTGGCTGTGGTCAACCCTTTTACGTTGGTGCCATACCGGAGGATGGCGCCGGCGCCGAGGAAGCCGATGCCCGAAACCACCTGGGCGGCAAGTCGCGCAGGATCCCCATTTGGCACATCCGGCACGAACTGGATGGC
>CAYMGO010000044.1:0-15590 GCA_964390015.1 uncultured Anaerolinea sp.
TTTTCTATCGTGCTGCTTTTCATTGGTGTGGTTGCCACAAAGTTCTTTTATCAACCAGTCAATGAGGTGGATTTCAACGCCGAGCGAGCGTACCAGGATGTCCTCTATCAGACATCACTTGGTGCGCGCACCCCTGGCTCCACTGCTCACGAGGAAGTGATCGAGTACATCAGCCAGGAGCTGACAAAAGCGGGTTGGAAGGTTGTACTGCAGCAAGGGGTAATAATGGGGCACACAGCAACCAACATCATCGCCCGGCGGAACCAAAGCCCCGCTCAGGTCATCCTCGGAGCCCACTACGACAGTCGATTCACAGCTGACCGGGACGCCGTTCCCGATCAACGGAAAATGGCTGTGCCAGGTGCAAATGACGGCGCATCTGGAGTGGCAGTACTGCTGGAACTGGCGAGGACTCTGCCACAGGAAACCGAAAAAGCGCTCTGGCTGGTATTTTTTGACCTCGAGGACCAGGGCAACATTGAAGGGTGGGATTGGATACTTGGATCGCGGTTATTTGCTGAGCAACTTGCATCGGTTCCGGAAGCCGTCATCATCATCGATATGGTCGGAGACGCAGATCTCAATCTATATCACGAGAGGAATTCTGACCCTCAACTCACTCACCAGATCTGGTCAATGGCCGCTGCACTGGGATACAGTGATCAATTCATCGATCAACCGAAATACAGCATCCTTGATGACCACACGCCTTTTCGAGAAAAGGGAATCCGGGCTGTCGACATCATCGATTTTGATTATCCCTATTGGCACACGGTCAGTGATACCGCGGATAAAGTCTCTCCGCACAGTCTTGAAGTTGTAGGCAAAGTACTGCTGGCCTGGCTAACCCGTTGATGCATTTGTCAATTTTTTTCAAATAGCGTAAACTTCAAGCAATCAAAATATTATCAAGGACTAACGAAAATAATGAAAATTAACGATGCATTTATGCCTCCAGCCCAGCGAATTTCTTCGTTTGAGCCGTATTTTTTTGCATCATTGGGTAAGAAGATCAACCAGTTAAAACAGCAGGGTATGGATGTGATCCGCATTGACATGGGTTCACCTGATCTCCCGCCTGCCGATTTCATCATCGAAGAGCTGGTAAATCACAGCCGCCGACCTGATACGCATGGTTACTCACCGACAGGCGGTACACAGGCGTTTAAGCAGGCAGTAGCCGATTACTACATGGATAGGTTCGAGGTTGCCCTCGATCCTTCCACTGAGATCATCGGTTTGATCGGTTCTAAAGAGGGTCTTTTTAATCTCAGCCAGGTGATCCTCAATCCAGGTGATGTTACCCTCGTCCCGGATCCCGGTTACCCGGTTTACAGTGCCAGCGGGGTCATCGCGGGGGGGCAGGTGGTCTATTTTCCATTGTTGGCGGAACGCGGCTACATTCCTGACCTCAACAGTATTCCTTTGGATGTACTGCAAAAGGCCAAGATCCTGTGGTTGAACTATCCCAACAATCCCACCGGCGCTGTTGCCAGCATGGTATTCTTCGAGGAGGTTATTGCCTTCGCCAGAAAGCATAACATCCTCGTCGCCCATGATGCACCTTACGTGGATATTTGTTTTGATGGTTACACAGCACCAAGCATTTTGCAGGTGCCTGGCGCCAGAGATGTGGCGATTGAGTTTAATTCCCTCTCTAAAACCTACAACATGGCCGGCTGGCGCCTGGGCATGGCTGTGGGTAATGCAGATGTGATTGATTACCTGTTCACATACAAGAGCCAGATGGATACATCCACTTTCGGCCCGATATTTTCTGCCGGAGTTAAAGCCCTCACCGGAGACCAGGATTGGTTAACAGAACGCAACCAAACTTACAAGGATCGTCGGGATCTGGTCGTGACCGGGCTGAAGAACGCCGGTTTCAAGCTCGAACCTCCAAAAGCGGCGATATATGTGTGGGCGCAATTGCCTGAAGGCGAAACTGATTCCATCAGATTCTGCTCCCGCCTTTTGGAAGAGGTCGGGATCAGTACAACACCCGGCATTGTTTACGGAAAGCACGGTGAAGGCTACCTGCGGGTTTCACTGGGAACCGCTACGGAACGTATCAGGCAAGCCATGAACCGCCTCGCGGAATGGAAGAGATAACCAATGTCACACAAAACCATGCCCACTGCTCCACCCGTTGAACGGGCATTTCTTGTTGGGGTGGAGCTGCGCAGTGAAAAACCGTTGATCACCCTTGAGGACTCGCTAGGGGAGCTGGCATTACTGGCCAGGACAGTGAACCTTGAAATCGTAGGCGAGACCTCCCAAAAGTTAGATGTTCCCAACCCCAGCACGCTGGTTGGGTCAGGTAAAGTGGAGGAGATAGCCCTGCTGGCTGAAGAAAGCCTGGCAGATGTGATCATCTTTGACACTGAACTCTCACCCAGGCATCAGCGTGACCTTGAAGAGAAGTTCGGTGCTAAGTTGCGCGTGCTTGACCGTACAGCGCTAATACTCGATATCTTCGCCCAGCACGCTCACACAAGCGAAGGTATTCTGCAGGTTTCGCTGGCTCAATACGAATACCGTTTACCCAGGCTTACCCGCGCGTGGACCCACCTGGCACGCCAGGCTGGCGGCGGTGGTGGCCGCGCCGGATCGGTGGGTGGTGTTGGTCTGCGCGGTCCTGGAGAAACCCAGCTGGAAGTTGACCGCCGCGAGATCCGCAAGCGCATTTCTGTGCTCAAGAAAGAGCTGGAAAAAGTTCGCGCACACAGGCAGCGTTACCGCGCGCAGCGCAAACGTTCGCGCATTCCCCTTATCAGCCTGGTGGGATACACCAACGCCGGCAAATCCACCCTGCTAAACCACCTCACGCACGCGGATGTGCTGGTTGCCGACCAGCTTTTTGCCACACTTGACCCTACTACCCGGCGCATTGAGTTACCCGGCGGGCACCAGGCACTCATTACCGACACCGTCGGGTTCATCCAAAAACTACCCACACAATTGATTGCAGCTTTTCAGGCGACATTGGAAGAGATAAGTGAAGCAGACCTGTTGGTTCACGTGGTAGATGTGACTCACCCCAACGCCATAGAACAGGCAAGGTCGGTCACACAAACGCTGCAGGATATTAACGCAGATCACATCCCTGTTGTTACCGCGCTGAACAAGATCGATCGTTTACCTGAGCCGGAAATGACCAATGATTTCCTGGTTGACCATTCCCGGGCGGTGGGAATCTCGGCTTTGAAGGGGCTTGGGATGGAGGAACTGCTGCGGGCGATCGAGGAAGAACTGTTTGAAAACTTCTCACAGGTGACCGTACAAATACCCTACACCGAGGGTCAACTGATCTCCCTGTTCCACGAACAGGGACAGGTTGTTCTGATTGAGCATGGCCGCAGGGGTGTGTTCATCCAGGGATATATCCCCGGGAGGCTCCTGGCGCGTTATCTACCTTATAAAAGCGCTCAGATGAAAGAGGACGAAGAAACGGAAGAATTGGAAGAGATTGATTAATAAATCAAAAACGGGCTTTGAGCCCGTTTTGATTTTTTGATCACTTTTTCTTGGCTTCTTTTTCAATGTGGATCACTTCTCTCCCCTGGTATTGTCCGCAGTTGGGACAAACCGTGTGAGGAAGCCTCATTTCACCACAATTGCTGCACTGAACGAGATTCGCGGTTTCGAGCGCATCATGCGCACGGCGCCGATCTCTTCTGCCTTTGGAAAGTTTTCTTTTCGGTAGCGGAACCATTTCTATACTCCTGTCAAAAAATCCTTACCCGTCATCATTTGACAGGCCGAGTGATTATACATAAAAGGTTGGATACCGTCAACCTATAATTGATAACTCAGATTGGTAAACTGGTGTTCCGGGAGCTCAGTCACACGTCCATCATTTCTTCGATCGATGATTACAATAAAACCAGAATTTGTTGTAAAATTCACCTATGGAAATTGATATCGCTGTTGCCAAGACCAATAAGTACGCGGTATCTGAGAGCGGTGATACCCTGGAAATCGTCGAGCGACCTAATGGCGGCGTTTCGGTGGTAATGGCGGATGGACAGACCTCAGGACACGGAGCGAAAGCCATTTCCACCATGGTTGTGCGTAAGGTCATCAGCTTGCTGGCGGATGGTGTGCGGGATGGTGCTGCCGCCCGCGCAGCTTCTGATTACCTTTACACCGAACGCGATGGGAAAGTAACCGCCTGCCTGAACATCCTTTCTGTTGACCTGCAAACTGGCACAATCGTCATCACGCGCAACAATCCAACCCCGATCTTTCTCGCTCGTAATGAACGTGTGGAATGCATCACCTCAGATAGTGTATCCATCGGCACAAACCGCAATATAAGGCCGTCGATCACTGAATTCCCGCTGGAGAGCGGAATCACCATCGTGATGTACACAGACGGCATCAAGTTTGCCGGTGAACGAACGGGGCAGCCCCTTGATATCTGTGCATTGTTGGAATCCATGCTGGAGGAAAACGAGCCCACTGCGCAGGAGATCGCGGATAGTATTTTAAATCAGGCGATCAGGCTGGACAATAATCGTCCCAATGATGACATGACCGTGGTAGCGCTGCGTTCTGTCTCCGCAGAGGTTGACCAGATTCGGCGCATGAGAGTCAGGTTGCCCGTCGCTGACATTCAAAATTATTAGACACGGAGAAAATAACAACGAAACGAGGAACCCCCTCGTTCGTTTTTTATCACCCATGAAACCCTCATATCCTGAACTGCTCATCGGAGTTGTTGGCGTTTGCGCTTCTGGTAAATCTACCTTGATCACGGGTTTGAGCCAGCTGGGGTACCGCTGCCGGCATATCGCGCAGGAGCATTCCTACGTTCCGGACATGTGGTTCCGGATTACCAACCCGGATTTGCTGATCTACCTTGATGTTTCTTACGAAACGACCCTCAAGCGCAAGAACCTCAATTGGAGCAGAACCGAGTACGAGATCCAAAAAAAACGCCTGCAGCATGCCCGGCAAAACGCGCAGATCCTGATCGATACTGACCTGTTAACGCCTGAAGAACTTGTCTCCCTCGCGGTCACTGAGATTGAATACCGGTCAGGTAATTTACCCTGTTGATATGCGCGCAGTTTTAAGAAGGTTTGAGGTATAATCCCTGAGTTCCCGCCTTTTGCAAGGCAGGATTTCAATCGCATCGGAGGTAGAACATCACATGGATCGTCGTTATGTAAATCTGATCCTGATCCTCATCCTTGTTGCCGCCATTATCTGGGTGGATTTGCCCCGTAGTGAAGGCCAAAAAGGGTTAAAGATCGGAAGTTTTGAAAGAACTCTTAACCCTGTACTCGGACTTGACCTGCGCGGGGGCATGCAGGTACTCCTCAGCCCACAGGAAGGCATTTCCGCCAATCGCCAGGACCTTGAAGATACAAGCAAGATCCTGGAAAGTCGGGCTAACGGCCTCGGCGTCAGCGAAGTGATTTTCCAGGTTGCTGGTGACAAGTATATTCTCGGGCAGTTCCCGGGGCTCACCAACACGGAAGATGTCATCGCTGCTGTTAAACAGACCGGTCTTCTCGAATTCATTGATACCGCCAGCACGCAGCTTAACCCTGGCACGGTCGTTCAAACCGATTATTCAGGTGCTAAGGTTGAAACCGAAGCACCCGCAGACGGTGAGACCGAGCAGGTGTGGCACACCGTTATGACCGGTGTGGACATCAAGAATGTTGCTGTTGCAGCAGACCAGGGCGTCGGCGGGTACACAGTGAACTTTGAACTCACAGACACAGGTACGCAGATATTCAAAGATCACACCACCGCGAATGTTGGCAATTTCCTCACTATCGTACTGGATAAACGGGTAATCTCAAGTCCGCGCATCAGCACTGCCATCCCTGATGGCCAGGGACAGATCTCCGGTGGTTTCACTTCAGAAACAGCCAATAACCTGGCAGTGACACTGCGCTACGGCCGCCTCTCAGTACCGGTCGAGGTGGTTGAAAGCCGCGTTGTAGGTCCAACGCTCGGCTCTGATTCACTCACCAAGAGCCTCAGGGCTGGAATGATCGGATTCGGTATCGTCGCGCTGTTTATGCTGCTCTACTACCGGGTTCCGGGTGCCATTGCTGTGATCGCCATCGCCATCTATGCAGGTCTCACTTTTGCGCTTTTCAAACTTATTCCTGTCACTCTTACCCTCCCCAGCATCGCCGGTTTCCTGCTTTCAACCGGTAGCGCGCTGGATGCGAATATCCTGATCTTTGAGAGATTGAAGGAAGAACTGCGAAACGGCCGCACGCTGAGACAGGCTGTTGACCTGGGTTGGAAACGCGCCTGGCCTTCAATCCGCGATTCTAACATCGCCACCATCATCACCAGCGTCATCCTTTTCTGGTTTGGTTCCACTTTCGGCGCAACACTGGTTAAAGGCTTTGCGCTCACACTGGCGCTTGGCGTCCTCGTTTCTCTGTTCGCCGCCGTGTTCGTCAGCCGAACCTTCCTCGGGATTGTGATCGATTTCATCAAACCCGAGCATATCAAGAAGTCGTTCGGCTTGTAGGAGGATTTACGAAAATGAATATCCTGGGTAAAAGATACCTCTTTTTTGCACTTTCCCTGATCATCATCCTGCCGGGTTTGATCCTTCTCGCGGTGAATGGAATGCCGCTTTCGATCGATTTTAAAGGCGGCACCTTACTTGAAGTTAGTTTTGAAAATGGCTCACTGCCTGCAACAGAAGCCATAAAGAAAATCTATGACCAGAACAATGTGACCGACCTCCAGGTCCAGACGACAAACGACGGAACACTTCTGCTGCGCTCTTCTGAATTGAGTGACAGCGTGCGCCGGACGGTGCTTGCCGCTCTCGAAGAGGAAGCTGGCAGTCCTGTGATCATCCAGAAATCTGACACAGTTGGTCCTTCAATTGGACAGGGTGTTACTCAACGCGCCATTCAGGCTGTTGCCCTGGCAGCATTCGCAGTTGTCATCTATATTACCTTTGCCTTCCGCGGGGTACCGCATGCCTTCCGTTATGGGGTCTGCGCCGTCATCGCCATGATCCACGATGTGCTAATCGTGCTGGCACTGACCGGTTATGGTGCCAAGTTGTTTGGCTGGCAGGTGGATTCGCTCTACCTGACTGCTCTACTTACCGTTATCGGCTTTTCAGTCCAGGATAAGATCGTGGTGTTTGACCGCATTCGCGAGAACAACCGCATTTTCCGCAAATTGGATTTTGAAAAACTGGCGAACCACTCCATTGTGCAGACGCTGCAGCGCTCTATCAATACCCAATTGATGACAGTAGAATTTTTACTGCTCGCCCTGGCATTGTTTGGCGGGGTCAGCTTACGCGAATTCGCCGTGATCCTACTGGTTGGCCTGCTGAGCGGTACTTATTCTTCAATCTTCATTGCCGCCCCGCTGCTCGTGGTTTGGGAGAAGCAGGAATGGAAAACCTGGTTCAACAAGAAACAGGCGACCACCGCATAAAGAAAAAAAGTTCTGGAGTTTTCCAGAACTTTTTATATAATTGAGCTGGGTCAAAACCAGTAATAACGGAGATACCTATGCGCAAAGAAGTGGTGTTGATCACCGGGGCAAATGGTGAGATTGGGCATGGATTGATCGCTCACCTGGGGGGAAAAAAAGAGGTGGGGATCGTCGCGCTGGATGTGCAGCCGTTGGATGAAAAGCTGAAACCTTACTGTGAACGCGCCATCCAGGGGGATATCCTGGACAACATGCTCCTCGGTCGACTGGTAGCCGAATTTGACATCCGTGCCATTTACCACCTGGCCTCCATCCTTTCAACGAAAGCCGAATACAACCCCGAAACTGCCCACCGGGTGAATGTGGAAGGAACGTTAAACCTGCTCAGGTTGGCGGTTGACCAATCCTCCTGGCAGGGAAAACCGGTGAAATTCCTCTATCCCAGTTCCATTGCCGCCTATGGGCTGCCCAGCCTTGAAAAGAAGAACAAAGCGGGTAAGGTGAAAGAATATGAATGGAACTCACCGATCACAATGTATGGTTGCAATAAACTTTACTGCGAGCATCTCGGCAGGTATTATCACTTTCACTACAGGCAGCTGGCGGTGGATGAGATGAAGCACACGGTGGATTTCCGCTGCCTGCGCTTTCCCGGATTGATTTCTTCCATCACCGTGCCCACCGGTGGCACCAGCGACTACGGGCCGGAGATGCTGCATTCAGCTGCGCAGGGTAAACCTTACAGCTGCTTTGTCCGCCCTGATACCAGGCTTCCCTTCATGGTTATGCCAGATGCCATCAAATCCTTGCTTCACATTGCAGAAGCTCCACGAGAGAACTTGAAACAACTGGTTTACAACGTGACCAGCTTCAGCCCAACCGCGGAGGATTTCTTCCAACACGTGAAACGGGCATTTCCGAACACTGAGGTAAGTTTTGAGCCGCATTCCGCGCGCCAGCGCATCGTGGATTCATGGCCGGCGGATGTGGATGACAGCGCCGCCTGCCACGATTGGGGCTGGAAACCGGATTACCACGAAGTGCGCGCTTTTGAAGAATACCTGATCCCGTGCATTCGTGAAAGATACGCCAGTAACTAATAACTGAACACGAAAGTGAGATCGTTGACGTTTGTGCCGGTCGGTCCGGTGATTAACAGGTCTCCCAGGTGAGCGAAAAACGTGTAAGCATCGTTGTTTTGCAGAAAATCATCCGGGTTCAAACCCAGTATCGATGCGCGTTCCAGCGTCTCTCCGTTTATCAATGCGCCAGCTGCGTCTGTGGGTCCATCCTCCCCATCAGTAGCCAACGTGAGCATCAAGGTGTTCTGTAATCCCGCCAAATCCCTCACTGCAGCCAGCGCCAGCTCCTGGTTCCTGCCCCCTTTGCCCTCCCCCCTTACGGTTACAGTGGATTCGCCTCCCCAAACCAGCATGAACGGCTTATGCAGACCCCGCATTTGTTTTACATGGCTCACAATCTTTCCAGCCGCTTCACGGGCTTCTCCAATTAAATGGTTGGTAACGATCTCAGCGTGAAAACCAAGCGCTTGTGCCTGGGCCGCTGCAGCTGCGCTCGCCTCAATATTGCTGGCGATAATGGTGTTAAAACATCGTTGTGCGTCAGGATCATATGGTTTCAGGGTTTCTGTAACTTTCCCCTCACACCCCCTGTCCAGATGCAGCCGAATAGACTCAGGAATTGTTCCATGGCTGGAAGCTTGCCTGACAATTTTAA
The DNA here is from genome assembly GCA_964390015.1 of uncultured Anaerolinea sp. GTDB lineage: Bacteria > Chloroflexota > Anaerolineae > Anaerolineales > Anaerolineaceae > UBA6107. The sequence continues at coordinate 9,181 of CAYMGO010000044.1, forward strand.
CGGCTTCAGCAAAGGTGGATGGATCAGGGTAAGCCGGACCGGAAGCGATCACTTCCAGGTTATTGCCCACAACATCCGATAACACCAGCGATGCAACTTTTGCTGGCGCTGCCAACCGCACCAGCCCACCTCCCTTGATCTGGTCAAGGTGTTTGCGAACCGCATTTAGCTCAGCGATGGTTGCACCGGAACGCAGCAGCGTGCCGGTCATCTCCCGCATATCCGTCAGAGATACACCGGCGACTGGCAGCGTGGCCAGGGACGAACCCCCACCTGAAACCAGCAGGAGCACGATATCATCACTACCCAGACCAGTGACCGCTCTCCTGATTGCCTCTCCTGCCTGCAGGCTGCCCTCGCCGGGGATGGGATGATTGCCGACGATGCTGATAGTATTGGTACCAGTCGCAAAACCTTTTTCGAGATGCTTACCAACACACACACCACCCTGATAATTGTCTCCAAGCTGTTCGATAGCACCTGCCAACATCGCTGGCGCAGCCTTTCCCAGTGCGATGGTTACGATCCTGGATGATTCCCGCAAATGAAAGGAGTGAACTCCTACATTAAGTTCATTGCCATCGATTCGCAGGTTCTTAACAACTGCCATTTTCGGGTTTACCGCGTTCAGCGCAGCGGAAAGGATGGCGACGAGTTGAAGACGGTATGGAACAGCAACTGCAACTCCATCAAGGGCGGCTGCTACTTGTTGCTCGTAGTGAATTTTATGATTAATATTCATACATTTGAGGACTTTTGTTTTAACAAAAGTGTGTAAAATGAAATCTGAATTATTCTAACATTTTTAATATTTTTAATAACACAACCCGATAACAAGACCTTAAAAGGAGGAGTTTGCTGTGGATAAAACTGGAATTGAAAAGATGCTCAGACCGAAATCTGTTGCGGTGATTGGGGCTTCTGCCACGCCTGGCAAGATCGGCTACACCGTCATCATGAACCTGTTGAAAGACGGGTACAAGGGTAAGATCTATCCCATCAACCAGAAGGAAAGCGAGATTCTCGGTTTGAAGTGCTATCCCGAGATCGAACAGGTTCCGGGTGAGATCGATTCAGCCATCATGTGCGTTCCTGCAAAAGTAATGCCTGAAGTGACCGAAGAGTGTGGTCGCAAAGGCGTGAAAGGCGCGCTCGTTATCACCTCCGGTTTTAGTGAAATTGGGCGCAAGGATCTGGAAGACGAAGTGGTCAGAATTGCCCGTCATTATGGCATGCGCATCCTGGGTCCAAACATCGTTGGCACACTCTCAAATTCGGAACATTTCAATGGTTCCTTTGCCCCCTGCCTCCCCCTTCCCGGAAAAAATTCACTCGTTACGCAGTCTGGTGCCCTTTTGATTGCCATGGATATGGCTACCTACAGCCGCCGCATCGGATATGAAAAAATGATCTCCATCGGCAACATGGCGGACGTAGATTTTGCTGACCTGATTGAATGGTTCCAGGATGACGATGAAACCTCCTGCGTTTCTTTGTACATCGAGGGTCTGCGGGATGGTCGAAGGTTCATCGATGTCGCCAAGAAATCCAACAAACCGATCATCGCACTCAAATCCGGTGTTTCCGCTCACGGCGCTGCCGCGGCAGCTTCCCACACCGGTTCGCTCGCTGGTGGTGCCCAGGTCTACAACGCGGCTTTCAAACAGGCTGGGGTCATCCAGGCAACTGACCTTGATAACCTCTTTTACCGTGGTCTTACCCTCTCCATTCAACCGCCAATGAAGGGAGATAATTTCCTCATCATCACCAACGGCGGTGGTAACGGCGTTTTGGCTACTGATGCCGCCGAGCGCTTCGGCATCCCGCTAAAATTTGCACCGGAAGATGTTCAGGCAGAGATGAAGAAGCACATGCCCGAATACGGTTCTGCCAAGAACCCTGTGGATATGACCGGCATGGCTGGTAATGATTGGTATTATGAAACCGTGAAGTTCGCCATCATGAATAACTGGACCGACGGTGTGGTCGTGCTGTACTGTGAAACCGCCATCACCAATCCTCCTGAAATTGCCGAAAGCATCAAGCGAGCTGTGGACGAAAGCGGTGTAAAGGATAAGCCGATCACAGTATCATTCGTTGGTGGTGAGAAATCTGATAAAGCCATCGGTTGGCTTGTGGAGCACGGCATCCCAGCGTTCTTTGCTCCCGATACAGCGGTGAACGCCATGGCTGCATTACGCGAGTATGCCAAACTACAGGAAAGCAAGAAAACGGATGGTGCCAAGTCAGACGAAAAAGCCAAGAAACAGGCTCTTGAAGTCATCGCTGGTGCGCGCGCGGCTGGACGCACGTCGCTAACCGAAATCGAAGCGAAAAAGATTTTCGAAGCTTACGGCATGCCTACCACTAAAATCGGCCTGGCAACGACGGAAGAAGAAGCCGTCACACTGAGCAAAGAGATCGGTTTCCCCATCGTGATGAAGATCGTATCACCTGATATCCTCCACAAATCGGACGCCGGCGGCGTCAAAGTTAACATTAAAACCGAAGCCGAAGCCCGCGAAGCCTATAACACCATCCTCAAAAACGCAAAAGCCTATAAAGCCGATGCAGATATCCATGGCGTGGCTGTGCAGGAAATGGCGCCGTGGGGAACTGAGGTCATTTTAGGCTCGGTAAATGATCCCTCTTTCGGACCGACTGTAATGTTCGGCCTGGGCGGCATCTTCGTGGAAGTCCTCAAGGATGTTACCTTCCGTGTCACGCCGGTATCCAAGCCCGAAGCAGAAGAAATGATAGGCGAGATCAAGAGCGCAGCTATCCTGGCTGGAGTCCGTGGTGAAGCCCCCCGTGACCGCAAGGCGATGGCAGATACGGTAGTGAAATACTCCACCATGATCCTGGATCTGAAAGATGAGATCGCTGAATCTGATGCCAACCCGGTTCTGCTTTACAGCGAAGGTGAAGGATTACGAGTGGCTGACGCCAGGATCATCCTCAAAACCAAGTAAACTTGTTCATTAAGAAAAGAACTTCCGTTATGTAACGGAAGTTCTTTTTGATTTCAGCAGCTTTGCTGCTCCTACCCATGGAGTACCCAGTCGGTGTCGCTGTGGTATTTCGATCTTGTTCAATTTTTGGGCAATATGGGCTGCAGTGATGGCGATCGTTCCCCAATCCTCGCTGGCAAAGGCGTTGCGTAATTTCGTAGCACTGCTGCCTGCCCATTCCCAATCCAAACGGAACCTGTCAGCCTTCACCCAGTAGCCCCTCTTTTCCCAGGCTTCCACAGAGGCATCAATGCCGGCAGCAATCTCTTCCAGTGCAAGGACCACGTACGCGGTGATGTCTCTGGTGAGGTCATCCGGTTCTGATTGCTTCATCAATTCCCGCAGAGCCAGCACAATTGTCTTGGAAAGTCTGGCGCGGTCTTTGCCGGCGCTATCCGGCGAATAGATCTTTGACAAAAAACACACTCCTCATTACGTGTTGGTGATTCTCAAGCAACAGTCATCAATTATATTCGATTATTGACGCTGTTCCTGCCAGCGCTTATAATACCAGCGCACCCGGGGAAATGCTGGAATTGGCAGACAGGCATGACTTAGGATCATGTGCCGAAAGGCGTGCGGGTTCAACTCCCGCTTTCCCCACTCTCAATATTTTTTCGATGTTTGATTTTTTGCACAATCATGCTACACTGTCAATTATGAGAAAAGAACCGGGTAAGATCGATATCGCATTCATACTGATATTACTGGTTATCATCGTCGTTTTGCTATACATCCTCGCCCCTCAAAACATCAGGATCAATGATCCGGGTTTCATGGTACAGTATTGGCAGAACATCTCCAGGGCGTTTTCCGATATTGGCAGGTCTCTCTCTAACGTGCTTCAGTCTCTCGGAAGGGGCATCACCAATCTTTTTTCGAACATCAGTATTCGATAGTTTAGCATCCCGTACACTATACAACTCTCAATCACGAAGCTGTTTTATTAGATCCATATAAGAATGCTCATCAGCAGGTTGTTTTACCTCTTAAATGCGTGTTTTTGAGTATAATTGGGACGCGTTTTTACGTGTCCACACATCAAAACGCCGGGGTCAGTGATTCACGATCATATGAAGGGCTCTAACCCTTCTCTCCCGAATAGACAAAAGCAGAAAAGGATAAAGACTTTGAAACTTAATATTGAAACACGTGAAGACCACCAGGCAAAGATCATCGCCGAATTCGACCCGACTGAGCTTGATAAATACAAATTCCAGGCAGCTCGCCGCATCGCTTCCAGAGCCAAAATCCCCGGTTTTCGACCTGGAAAAGCCCCGTATGATGTCATCGCCAGGATCTACGGCGAACCAGCGATCGAAGAGGACGCCATCGAACTGATGATGGAAGCGGTGTATCCCCAGGTGCTCTCTGAAGCCAAGATCGAACCCGCAGCTCCGGGCTCACTTGAAGATGTGGACAAAGGTGACCCCATTAAATTTACCTTCGTCGTACCCCTTGAACCGACAATCGAGTTGGGTAACTACCGCGAGATTCGCAAGAAATATGCCCCGAAAGCCGTTACAGAAAAACAGGTTGACGAATTTATACAGCGCCTGCAGCGCACATACGCCACCGCCGAACCTGTTGAAAGATCTGCTGAAACTGGTGACCTGGTCTATGTCAAGGTCGACGCCACCCTGCAAAAACCCGCCAAAGACGAAAACCCTGAACTGTTTAAAGACAACCCACTTCAGCTGGTCATTGGTGAGAAGGATGCTGAAGAGAACGATTATCCATTCCCCGGTTTTGGTGACAACCTTATCGGTTTGACCGCTGAAGAACAGAAGAAGATCAAATTTACCTACCCTAAGGATTCCAAGTTCGAAAAACTACGCGGAAAAGCGGTGGAATTTAATGTGCTGCTGCAGAGCGTGAAGAAACTTACTCTCCCGGAATTGAATGACGAATTCGCCAAGATGTTCGGCGAGTACGAAACCTTTGCCCAGCTGAGGGAAGCCGTTAAAGACCAACTGGTCTCGCGCCAGACCGCTGAATATGACGAAACCTATTACGAAGAAATCCTTGATGAAATCGTGAAGACGGCTACCGTCAAATACCCTCCTCAGGTGCTCGAGCACGAAATGGAACATATTGTGGAAAATGTCACTCATGACCTCTCCCATCAGAAAATGGAGCTGGATGTTTACCTCAAGACCATCAACAAGGAAAAAGACGCATGGATGGAAGAAGAAGTAAAACCTGCAGCAGCAAAAAACCTGGCCAAGTCACTCGTGATGCAGGAACTCGCTAAGGTCGAAGAGATCAAGATCGCCAATGAAGACCTGCAAACCGAAGTCACCGGCATGCTGACGCAGATGCAGCAGACCACCGATCCGAAGGCCATAGGTAAACAGTTGAAGAACAAGAATTATGTCAACGCCCTCACCATGGAAGCCGCATCTCGTGTGATGAACCGGAAAGTTTTCGAACGGATCAAAGACATCGCCACCGGCAAAACTGAAGCAGTTGCTGTAGAACCCAAAAAAGCCACAAAGTCAAAAAAATCAGCCGAACCCGCTGCAATTACTGAAACCCCGGATGCAAAATCATTACCGGTAAAAAAGGCAAAGAGAACCGCTGCTGGTGAGGGAAAACCCGTGGCTGAAAAAAAGTCAAAAACGACTGAGAACGCAACCGAACAGGAGAAAAAATGAACTTGCCAAATTTTAAGAACGTCATTCCCATGGTCATCGAATCATCCGGCCGTGGCGAGAGAGCGTACGATATTTACTCACTTCTCTTCCGCGAACGCATTATCTTTGTGGGCACACCCATCGACGACCAGGTAGCCAACGCCGTCGTAGCGCAGCTGCTGGTATTGAGCCGTGAAGACCCGGATGCCGACATCCAGATGTATATCAACTCACCTGGCGGACAGATCTATTCCGGACTGGCCATTTATGACACGATGAAGATGATTCCCAACAAGATCAGCACAGTTGCTGTTGGGGTGACCGCTTCATTTGGTACGGTGCTGCTGGCAGCCGGAACCAAGGGTAAACGATACGCGCTCCCGCATGCCACCATCCACATGCACCAGCCCCTTGGCGGCGCGGAAGGACAGGCTTCTGACATCGAGATCCAGGCACGCGAAATCCTGCGCCTCAAATCCAGATTGATGAACATCCTCGCAGATTCCACCGGGCAAAAACTGGAAGTGATCGAACACGATACCGACCGCAATTTCTACCTGGATGCCCAGCAGGCCGTTGAATACGGCCTGGTTGACCAGGTGCTCATACCACCACAACACTGATACAGCCGTGTACACGCGAGCCGGGTGGCAACCTCCATCCGGCTCGTTTTATGAGGGTTTATGAAGAATGATCTACTGAAACAGGTAAAGGCTCTGATACTGGATATGGACGGTGTGCTATGGCGGGAATCCGCGCCAAT
>CAYMGO010000044.1:15690-18619 GCA_964390015.1 uncultured Anaerolinea sp.
GTCGAAGCGCTTGCAGAAGCTGGTTTTTACCAGGCCGAATCCGGCTGTCTCGCAGTAATCGCCAGCATGGATAGAGGGATCAATTTCGATAAAATGAAACGCGCCACCCTGCTCATAAGAAGCGGAGTGCCATTCTATGCCACAAACCCCGACCGAACCTATCCCACTCCCGCTGGCCTGATCCCGGGTGCAGGTGCCTTGATCGGTGCGCTGGAGATCGCCACCGACGTGACGCCAATAATCGCTGGTAAACCCAATCCAACGTTGTATGAATTCGCGCTGGAAAGACTGGGAACCAATCCAGAGGAGACTCTTGTCGTCGGTGACCGCTTGGAAACGGATATCCTTGGCGGTCAAAAACTGGGTTGCCTGACTGCACTGGTCCTCTCAGGTATTGCCACTCTTAGAGAAGCTGAAGCGTACACTCCCCCGGTGGATTTTATTTTCGCTGACCTGGAAAGTCTGGTAAACAATCTGAATGGAAGTTGACCGTTATTTGTTAGACCTTGACGCTGAACAATTGAAGGAATACTTCCTCTCGATTGGTGAGCCTGTTTACCGGGGAGATCAGCTGTGGTCGGCCATCTATGCGCATCTCGTTAGTAATTTTGAGATGGTCTCTTCTTTTCCAAAGAGCCTGAGGGGTCAACTGGCCAAAGACATCTGCTTTTCCCATCTGACGCCTGAAACCAGGCTGGTTTCAACAGACGGGGAAACTGTGAAACTGCTCTTCACCCTCCCTGACGATACGCGTATCGAATCAGTACTGATGCACTACAACGAGCGGCAAACACTGTGCATCTCATCGCAAGCCGGTTGCGCCATGGGCTGCGTTTTCTGCGCCACCGGTCAGATGGGCTTCAAGCGCAACCTGAGTGCGGGTGAGATCATTGAACAGGTAATCTATTTGGGCCGTGAGCTAGGCCAACGTGGAGAAAAGGTAACCAATATTGTCATCATGGGCATGGGTGAGCCTTTCCACAACTATGAAGCGGTGATGGAAGCCATCGATCGATTGAATGACCCAAAAGGGATGAACCTGGGTGCCCGTCGTTTTACAATTTCCACTGTGGGTATCATCCCTGGCATCAGGAGGTTCGCAGCAGAAAAACGGCAGGTGAATCTTGCCATTAGCCTTCACGCTGCCAACGACTCCCTGCGAAGTGCTCTCATCCCGATCAACCGAAAATATCCGCTCGCAGAACTCATGGAAACCTGCCGTGAGTACATCACCCTTACCAACCGCCGCCTCACCTTCGAGTGGGCGTTGATTAGAGATATCAATGACACGATCGATCACGCACAAGAACTCGCCGCGCTGCTCAAAGGTCTGCTTTGCCACGTGAATGTGATTCCCCTCAATCCCACCACTGATTACCCGGGAAAAGCCACAACGGAAGAAAGAGCACGAGAATTCCGACAGGCACTGGAAAGCGCAGGTATCCCCTGTTCTATCAGGCTGCGTAGAGGGATTGACATCCATGCAGGCTGCGGTCAGCTGGCTGCACGGCACGGGTGATCAATTATTCGCCGTGTTATAATCTCCACCGATGAGTGCATTATTCAACAAATGGCGCGAAAGCCTCGAAAGAACCCGTAAAGCCACTTTCGGACGTATCGTCACCGTCTTTGGTGGGTCAGAGATCAACCTGGATACCTGGGATGAACTCGAAGCCTTGCTCATCCAGGCAGATATGGGTTTGGAAACCAGTCAGCTCGTCATTGAGCACATCAGTAAAAAGGTGCTTGAAGAAGGTATTACCAGGACCGCTGACTTTATCGAAGCACTTGAGGGTATCTTACTGGATCTCCTCCTGCCACCAGTACAATTGGACCTCGAAGCACATCACCCAGCGGTGATCACACTGGTGGGCGTCAACGGATCAGGAAAAACCACCACGGCAGCTAAGCTGGGTTACATCTATGCGAAAGATGGCAAAAAGGTCCTGCTGGCTGCCGCAGATACTTTCCGCGCGGCTGCAATCGACCAGCTGCAGACGTGGGCAGACCGCTTGCATCTGCCTGTTATCGCTGGACAGCCCGAGAGTGACCCCGGCGCGGTCGCCTATGACGCCATACAGGCCGCTATCGCACGCAATATGGATATCTTGCTCATCGATACTGCAGGCCGCCTTCACACCCGTTATAACCTGATGGAAGAGCTTAAGAAGGTCCACCGCGTAGTTGCCAAGTCACTGCCAGGCGCTCCACACGCTACCCTGTTGGTGCTCGATGCCACTACCGGTCAAAACGCGCTCCACCAGGCACGCGCTTTTCAACAGGCGGTGAACGTCAATGGGGTCATCCTCTCCAAGCTGGATTCCTCGGCCAGGGGTGGTATGGCGTTCGCCATCCAGAAGGAGCTTGGTCTTCCCATTTACTACGCTGGTCTGGGTGAAAAACCTGAAGATCTGCAACCGTTTGATCGCGTTGAATTCGTAAAAAATATTCTTGATGAAAAGAGTTAAGGTAAATTTTTCATGGAAGAACTGATCACTACACTCCAAACCAATCTCACCTCGGTACACTCGCTCTTGGAGCGTCTTTGACCTGCCTGAAAAAGAAAAACAATTAGCTGAACTGACAACCAAGAGCCAGGACCCAAAACTTTGGGACGATCCCAGGCAGGCACAGACCGTGATGAAGAACTCGGCAGACCTTCGGGATGAGATTTCCACCTGGAAAAATCTTGAAAAACGCATACGTGATGCGCTGGAACTGGCAGAATTGGCTGATCCTTCGCTGCAAGAAGAGCTAGAGACTGAGATTGCCACCATCACCCGCGAGGTCTCAGGCCTTGAAATGGCAACTCTACTGGGGGGTAAATATGACCGCGGTAATGCGCTCCTCACCATCAACACCGGCGAAGGCGGTACAGATGCCCAGGATTGGGCTGCCATGCTGGAGCGCATGTACCTGCGCTGGTGTG
>CAYMGO010000045.1:0-18493 GCA_964390015.1 uncultured Anaerolinea sp.
TATCGATCTTGATGGTGGAACCTGATGTGGCTTCGAGCTGGAGCAGGATCTCGCTGGCCCTGGATATCACCGGTCGGGGGATCCCTGCCAACTGCGCCACATGGATACCGTATGAACGATCTGTACCCCCGGCGACGATCTTGTGCAAGAAGATCACCTGCGTACCGTTCTCAGCCACTGCGACGTTGTAATTACGGATGCCGGGGAGTAGTTCGCTTAGTTGCGTTAATTCATGATAATGGGTGGCAAACAGGGTACGCGCGCGCAACCTGGGGTGGTTGTGGATGTATTCAATGACTGACCAGGCGATTGAAAGCCCGTCATAAGTGGATGTCCCGCGACCGATCTCATCCAGGATGAGCAGGCTGCGCCCGCTGGCGTGGTTGAGAATATTGGCGGTTTCGATCATTTCGACCATAAAGGTGGATTGACCGGCGTGGATCTCATCCTGCGCACCGATACGGGTAAAGATCCTATCCACGATGCCGATCGTGGCGTTGGATGCGGGAACGTAGGATCCGATTTGCGCCATCAACACTATTAACGCCACCTGCCGCAGGAAGGTCGATTTACCACTCATGTTTGGTCCGGTGATAACGCGGATGATCTCACCTTCCTCCATTACCGCGTCATTGGGTACAAAACGCTCACCCCGCAGTGTGGTTTCAACGACGGGGTGTCGGCAATCAATGATGTTCATCACGGGTTCTTCTACCAGGATTGGGCGAACGTACGCGTGGATGGCGGCTACTTCAGCCAACCCGGCCAGCACATCCAGCTCACCCAGTAAGCGGGCAGTGTTTAGCAGCTGATGCAGGTAAGGAAGCAGGCGCTGGCAGATCTCTTTGAAGAGGCGGTTTTCTATCTCCCTGATGCGTTCCTCAGCGTTTAACACAAGGGATTCGTATTCTTTCATTTCGGGGGTTATGTAGCGTTCTGCATTGACCAGCGTCTGTTTGCGTATGTACTCCGGCGGCACCTGGGCGGTGTTGCTGTGGGTAATTTCGAGATAATAGCCAAAAACCTTGTTGTAACCCACTTTGAGGGATTTTATACCCGTACGCTCGCGCTCAACGGCTTCCAAATTGGAGATCCACTCGCGCGCATGGCTGGACATTTCCACAACATTATCAAGTTCCTCTGAGTAACCACTTCTGATCACACCGGTATTCTGCAGCGTTGCCGGCGGTTCATCCGCAATGGCTTCCTCCAGCAAATTGAGGACGTCTGGGCAGAGGTTAAAACCTGATAACTTGTCTTTCAATTTAAGCTCTTCCTGTGCGAGCGTGTCGTTGATTTCAGGTAGTTTATGAAGAATTGACCTGATCCCTGTCAGGTCACGCGGAAGCGCGGCATTGCCTGTCAGGCGGTTTGCCAGGCGTTCGAGATCGCCAATGTGTTGAAGTTGAGACCTGAGTTCGGCGCGGATGAGGGAATTTTTATAGAAAGTTGTAACGATGTCCAACCGCTGCTCGATATCTTCGATCTTCAAGAGAGGTTTACTGACCCACTGGCGTATGCAGCGGTGTCCCATGGGCGTCTGTGAATAATCGAGGATAGAAAGCAGGGATCCTTGTGTTTCAGCGCGGCGGATGGTCTCGGTCAGTTCCAGGTTTCTGCGCGTCGCTGCGTCCAGCATCATGAACTCGCTGGTGCTGTATGTTGTGATGCTCTTCAACATGGAGATTGCAGCCGGCTGGGTTTGCTCGAGGTATTGCATGATGACACCGCTGGTTTGAACAGCGAGCGGCAGTTGTTCCAACCCATACCCCTCCAGGGTGGAGACTCCCATTTTCCTCAGTAGCGTTTCGCGGCAGCGGGCGGTTTCAAAGCGCCATTCCGGCAGGTTGGTGATGTGACCGGAAAAGGAGCCATTCAATTTCAGCGAATCCGGCAACAAAATTTCAGCCGGGTCCAACCGCACCAGTTCTGACCTGAGGTCGGATAACGGGTCCCGTGATTCAATCTCAGTAACTGCAAATTCGCCGGTTGTGATGTCTGTGTAGGCCACGCTTATGTGTCCGTCGTCGATGCGCGCGGCTGCCAGGAAATTGTTCTTGTTGCTCTTTAGCAGTCCCGGTTCGATCACCGTTCCCGGCGTCACCACGCGCACTACTTCGCGCGGGAATATGCCTTTACTGGGTTGGTCGCCTACCTGTTCGCAGATTGCAACGTGATACCCCTTGTCAATCAGCCGGGCAAGATAGTTCTCTGCCGCGTGGTAGGGAATACCCGCCATCGGGATTCGCTGTCCCTTGGCTACGTTACGCGATGTGAGAACAATATCCAGTTCACGCGAAGTAATTTTTGCATCGTTGTCGAAGGTTTCGTAAAAATCCCCCAGGCGAAAGAATACGATCGCATCAGGATACTGATTCTTGATATCAAGATACTGCTGGCGGATTGGGGTGACATCATCTGGCATGGAATATCCAAATCATTCCTGATCCAGGGAAAGCCTCATCTGGATCTTATTGATTTTTTGTGTAAAAGTTATATTTTATGACCGCATTCAGCGCAGAATTTGGCGTCCGGAAGGATCTTGGCACCGCATTGCGGGCATTTATCCTTCGGTTTTAAAGCGTAACCGCACTCAGGGCAGAATTTTGCATTCGCGGCCAGCGGTTTTTCACAGTTGGGGCAGGTGGCTGTTATGCCTTCACGCCAATACTCGGTGCCCAGTTTTTTATCCTCTTCAGCCATGGCGGCGTGCGCCCACACTTCTTCAACAGAACGGGAAGCCTGTGCAGCAGCCATTTCAACGCCGAGATCAGGAGCGCATTCCTTGCATAATCCTTTCTTTTTGTTCCAGCATTTTTCGCGGCATACCCATGAATTGCATCGCGGACATTGAATGAAGTAAGGTTTGATCTCCTTCACCGCAGCAGAAAAGTTTTCATCGTGAGCCCTTTCCCAGGCGGCGTTGTGAACACGATCCCCAATATCCGCAGCCTGTCCAAGGATTCCGCCGAAAAGGCTGCTGGCTGCATCCAGCGCTCCGCTTAGCTTGCCGGTGAGGGAGGGTTTGAAGGTTGTTCTGTACCCTGAATCGCAGCGGGCGCAAATGAACTCGAACTGAAAACCCTTATCTGTAGAAAGGTCGTGGTAATTGTTCACGAATTCAAGGTGTTCAACCATGGTAACCTCCATTATATTGTTTTTATAGTTGTCTGTATCAGATTATATCTCAATTGTAATTCCTGCCTCCATTGTGGGTATAATTCATTTTATTACTTCCGGAGCTTTTGATGGGAAAACAAAAAACCAGCGGGATCTTTTCAGAAATTGAATTGGGGATTGGTACCTGGGCATGGGGAGACAGGCTGGTGTGGGGATATGGTAACGGTTACGCCGATGAGGAAATCAGGCAGGCTTTCAAAGAGTGCGCCACTGCAGGGATCAGGTTTTTTGACACGGCTGAAGTTTACGGACAGGGAAAATCGGAAACCATTCTGGGTGACCTTTGCTCCAGTGAGGGGGGAGGATTTATTATTGCCACCAAGATGATGCCCTTTCCATGGCGTATTCTAAAAGGTTCACTAAAATTCGCGCTAAACAACAGCCTGCGCAGGTTGCAGGTCAAGAAAGTGGATCTCTATCAAATGCACTGGCCGCTACCACCCGTGAAAGTGGAAACTTGGATGGACCGGATGGCTGAAATGGTAGCAGAAGGTTTAATCAAGGAGGTTGGGGTATCGAATTACAGCCTTGAGCAAACGATCGCATCTCATGAAGCGTTAAAGAAAAGAGGCTTGCGGCTGGCATCAAACCAGCTTGAGTACCACCTGCTGGAACGCCGGATTGAATTCAACGGGTTAATGGAGTATTGCGATCAAGAGGGAATCAAGATCATTGCGTATAGTCCTATGGCGATGGGGGTGTTAACAGGAAAGTACACACCCGATAACCCACCGCATGGAACCCGGGCAGCCCAGTACAATCGGACCTACCTGGAAAAGATTCAACCTTTGCTTAAAGCGATGATACGCATCGGCAACGATACTGACGGCAGGTCTGCCGGGCAGGTGGCGTTAAATTGGTGCATTCAAAAAGGAACCCTGCCCATTCCCGGGGTAAAAAACGCCACCCAGGCAGTACAAAACCTGGGTGCAATTGGCTGGCAGCTCAAGCAGGATGACGTGGCATTACTTGATGAAATGAGTTTGATTGTAACAAGACCCGAAAAATAAACCGGCTATTCCACAAATTCCATTTCCTGGTCATCAAGCGCGGTAAGTTCGCCTTCAGGTTGGAGAGCGATCTCACCAAAGAGCTGGCTTTGATTTGCTCCCACCATATGTCTTTTAACAAGTTCCAGCAAGGCCAGGAAGGTAACCACAACTTCCAAGCGGCTTGACCTGTTGGTGATGAACTGGTTAAAGCTGGTGGCACCGCTTCTTTGCAGAACCTGCAGGATAGCGTTGATCTTTTGCCTGATCGTGAACCGGGGTGATGACACCACCTCACTCAAAGGGGGAAGATTGTTGGGATTGGAGAATATTTCACGGGCTGCCTGAACCAGCGCGTCAAGGGTTAACTCGCTCAAATCAAGCCTTGATGGGATTTGTGCCGCAGGGTTCGCGTCCAGGCGTAAGTAAGTATGCAACCCCGCCTCCTCGCGGATGTCGAGGAACTTTGAAAGGTCTTTGAATTTTTTATAAAGGATGAGCTGTCTTGTGAGGGCTTCTCCGGGATCTTCTTCAATTTGAAGACTGGGTATGGTCGGTCGCGGCAGCAGGGCTGAAGATTTGATCTGCACCAGTTTGGCAGCAATCACCAGGAAGGCTGATACTTCTGCCGGATCCTGCACTTCAAGATGGTGCATATACTCCAGGTACTGGTCGGTCACCTGTGCCAGAGAAAGGCGGGTAATATCGAGTTCGGCTTTTTCGATCAGTTGGAGTAAAAGATCGAGAGGTCCTGAATAGACTTCGGTGTTGATCTTGTACCCTTCAGTTTGATGACCAGCGATTTGAAAGTCCACGCCGGTTATTATAGCAGATTGCAGCTCTGATTCTATGCTATATAATCAGGTAACCAATCATTGTTGAAAGCGGTCAGCGTTCAATGGAAAAATCAATCGTAAGTTGTACAAAGTGTGGAGAGGCCTATCCGGGTGAGGGAACACCTTACTTGTGCCATTGCGGAGGACCCTACGACTACGCTCGTTTCCCGAAATATGTGATACCGACGGACTTGAGTTTGAACCGCGGATTGTGGCGTTATAAAGATTCTCTGGCATTGCCTGGTTCTGCACCTGTGATTTCACTAGGAGAGGGCGACACCCCATTAATTCCCGCTAGTTTTTATGGGAAATCTATCTACCTAAAAATGGAAAGCCAGAATCCAACCGGGTCTTACAAAGACCGCGGATCGGCGGTTCTGACAAGTTTCTTGTGTTCACGCGGGGTAAAAACTGTCGTTGAGGATTCATCCGGCAACGCCGGCGCCTCGTTGGCGGCCTATTGCGCCAGGGCGGGTGTCACATCCGTGGTTTACATTCCTGAATCGGCCTCCGGTCCCAAGAGGTGGCAAATCGAGATGTATGGCGCTGAGGTTCGCAGCATCCCCGGTCCACGGGCGAATGCTGCGGAAGCTGTGCTGAGGGCGGTCAATGCCGGCAGTGTGTACGCCAGCCACGCTTACATGCCCTTTGGTTTACCCGGCATCGCCACCATCGCGTACGAGATCTGGCGCGACCTTGGCAGGGAACCGGGAACCTTGATATCGCCGGTGGGTCATGGTGGTTTGCTGTATGGGATTATGCTGGGGTTTGAATCCCTGCACCGTGGAGGATTGATCAACAGGCTGCCTGGTTACGTAGGTGTTCAAGCTGAGAACTGCGCGCCGTTGGTACACGCATTCAGGCATAATTTGGTTGAGCCGGTTGAAGTGGCCTCTTACGCGACACTGGCGGAAGGGACGAGCGTTGCCAGGCCGGTGAGAGGAGCGCAGATACTGAAGCGCATGGCTGGTGGCCGCGGACAGATGACCTCGGGTTCAGAAGAGCAACTATTGGCCACTTACCACGAGATGGCGCGCAAAGGCGTGTTTTGTGAACCGACTTCCTGTTTATCCCTTATACCGCTGCTAGATGATAAAATAGAGCTTGTTGAACCTGTCGTGGCGATCATAACGGGAACAGGCAGTAAAACAAACGCGATCTTGTGAATGAATAATGTGACCGCGAACCCCCCTGAAAAGGGTGGCTGGCGCTCTCCTTATTCGAGGAGAATTTTATTTGGATCATCCCAATAATGAATACAACAGAGAAACACCCGAAGAACTGGCTGCCAGGATTCTGCCGGATTTGAGTGATATCCTGCTTTTGAGCAGAGCGCTAACACACCGTTCTTATCTGAACGAACATCCCGAAGCGCTGGAGGATAACGAGCGGCTGGAATTCCTTGGTGATGCTGTATTGGATTTTGTGGTTGGAGCCTGGTTATATAACAAGTACCCGGAAATGCCCGAAGGGGACCTGACACGCATGCGTTCAGCGCTGGTGCACACCGCGCAATTGGCTGAATTTGCCCGCAGCATCAACCTGGGCAGGGCAATGCGCCTGGGTAGGGGTGAAGTTCAAGCCGGGGGATGCGACCGCTCAGGGCTGCTGTGTGATACATTCGAGGCTGTCATCGGTGCAATCTACCTGGCCATGGATATCGATGGTGTCAGAAGATTCATCAATCCCTTCCTTGAAGCCTCTGCCGAAGACATCCTGGTGAATCATAAGGATGAAGACCCAAAGAGCAGGTTGCAGGAATGGGCGCAAGGTAATGGTTATCCGGCACCGGTTTATACAACCCGCAATGTATCAGGACCTGATCACTCCAAATCCTTTGAAGTGGATGTGATCGTGAATGGAAATGTTGGCGGAACGGGGTCTGGCCCCAGCAAGCAGGCCGCCACAAAACAGGCGGCAATTGACGCGCTTGAAAAACTTCATATTTCAGAATGGAACTAAAGCCTGCGATGAAACCGAAATTGAAATCACTGGAATTGCACGGCTATAAAACCTTTGCTGGCAGGGCTTTATTTGAATTCCCGGGGAATGTGACCGCCATTGTCGGCCCCAACGGCTCAGGGAAGTCAAACATCGCTGACGCGGTGCGCTGGGTGCTGGGTGAGCAATCGTACACGCTGCTGCGCGGCAAGAAGACCGAGGATATGATCTTTTTGGGTTCAGACCAACGGCCAAAGGCTGGTATGGCTTCTGCCACGATCATTTTTGACAATGATGAAGGCTGGCTGCCTGTGGATTACTCAGAGGTGGCGGTTTCAAGGCGCGCGTATCGCGATGGCAGTAATGAATACTTGTTGAACCGGCAGCGCGTGCGCTTGAAAGACACGACTGAACTTCTGGCGCAATCCGGGCTAGCGGAACGGACATACACTATTATCGGGCAAGGGCTGGTAGATGCAGCATTATCACTGCGGCCTGAAGAACGGCGCAAATTCTTTGAGGAAGCTGCCGGGATCGGGCTGTTCCGCTCCCGCCGTGAAGAAGCTCTCTCGCGGTTGGATTCAACGCGCCGCAACATGGAACGGGTCACCGACATCCTGGGCGAGCTGGAACCACGCCTGCGCAGCCTGGAACGCCAGGCCAAACGTGTCGAAGAGTATGACCATGTGAAGGATGACCTTCAAGTTTTATTGAAGGATTGGTATGGATACCACTGGCAGAACACACAGAAAGAATTGCTGCGCAACCGTGAAGTGTTGCGAAATCAGGAACAGAAGGTAGAAGCCGCCAGAGCCAGAAGGGGTGAGATCGAGGTCAAGGTGGATGCTGCGCGTTTGCGGCTGCAGGAATTGCGCGAGCTTCTCAATTCCTGGCACATGGAAACCTCAGAACTTCACCGCCAGCGCGAAAAGATCAGCCGCGAGATTGCTGTCCTTGAAGAACGCATCAGGTCGTACCAGAACCAGGACATAGCCCTCAGAAACGATCTATTGCAGAACGAGGATTTGGAACGGACGCACCAGGAGAAATTAACCGCTCTGAAGAGTGACGAAGCAAGGATAAACACCGAATTATCCCAGTGCGCAGAGCAGCTGGTGGAGATCCAGGCTGCTTTTGATTTACGCAAAACTGAACGGGATCGATTGGAATCTGAGTTGAGCCAGGCACGAAAAAAACTGGTTGACCTTGAAACCCGGCAGGTGCAGTTAAAGGCGCATCAACGAGAATTGCAGAGCCGGATTGAGAATTTTGCTGAGAGCCGCAGCAACCTCTTGAATGGCATAGAGCAAAGTAAAAACAGCATCACTGGCACCCAGAAAGGGATGGAAGACGTTAGAGCCATGCAATCGAAACTGCAGGGAGATGCAGAATCGCGCACAAAAGACGTGAGGAAGATTGCAGAAAGGCTCGCAGAGTTGGAAGTACAGGAAAAGAAAACCTCCCAGGAAATCAGCCGGTTGGAAGCGGAGCATGCGCGTACCAATGCACAATTGGAAGTGCTTAACCAGGCGGAACGCGCTTTCGCCGGGTTGGGTGATGGCGCCAAGAGCCTCTTATCTGCAGCCTCCAGCGGAAAATTGCCCGTTGGATTAAAAACCTTGACCAGTTTATTGGACGTACCGTTTGACCTGGAAACCGCTGTGAGTGCTGCGCTTGGTGACCAGCTGGACGCGGTGTTGTATGGAGAAGGAATCGACACCGAGAGATTGCTATCATTTCTTGATGCGGATGAATCCGGCCGGGCAATGCTCATTCCACTCACGGTCACGAACCCATCCACGAAGATTCGTCAATTCACCGGTCCCGGAGTTGTGGGATTGGCTTCTGACCTTGTTAAGGCAGGTAAAGACGCGCGCGGTTTGGTCAACTTTTTGCTCGGAAACGTCCTGTTTGTTCGAGATCGTGCGACTGCCAGGCAGCTTGTTAAGGAGATTCCGGCCGACTCCAGGATCGTCACCCTCAAGGGTGAAGTATTCGATGGCAACGGAGTGATCATTGCGGGTAAAGAAAGCCGCTCTGGTGTGATCAGCCGTCCTAGAGAAAAGAAAGACCTGACGGATCAGCTGAAAAATGCCGCGAGTAAACTAAAAGAGAAAAACAGTGAACTCGAAGATCTTCAAAATAAAGTGGCATCTTTACAACGTGAAAAGAACGCGCTTGAAAAAGCAGACCGGGAAGGTCAATCCACCCTTCAGCAGGTGAATTCAACGCTCGCGGCGAAGGAACGTGAATTGGCGAAATTCAACCAGCAACTGGAATGGCAGAATTCCCAGGTTAACACACTGGTGAACCAGGTGAAATCAGCAGAATCTGATATAGGTGAGACTGAAAAAGAGATCGCTGGTAATAGCAGTACCATTGATGGGCTCAATCTGTCTATTCGCGGGTTCAACGACCAACTGCGTGGCATGCCCATTGATGAAATCCAGCAGCAGCTGGTGCATTGGAACACGACGCAGGCGGTGACAGAAAGGGCGCTCAAAGAAGCTACTGCGCGAGTAACCGAGTTCGAACTGACCATTGCCCAAAATCGCGGCCTCATTGAACAGGTCCATAAACGCATCCAGACCCTGGGCGTTACTACAAGCGAGGCGTTAAAATCCATCGAGGAAGCAAAGCAGGAAGAAGAGACGGTCAACCTCAGCCTGGCTGATTTTGGCATGAAGATCGATCCGGCGGAAGTTGAACTACGAAAACTTGAAAGCGACTATTCCTCGCAGCAGCATGAATATTCTCAAACCCAGCAATTTGAAGCTAACGCCGACCGGGTGTACACCCAGGCGCAGCTGGAGTATTCGCGCAGCCGGGAAGCGCTTGAAAGCCTGCGCCGGCGTATCGAAGAGGATTTCGGATTGATGACGCTTGAGTATTCCGATGATGTCACCGGTCCCACACCGCTGCCATTGGAGGGTGTCGGTAAACTGGTGGTGCTGACAGAACTACCGAAAGGGCTTGAGGAATCGATCAATCGTCAGCGCGCAATGCTGCGCAGGATGGGAGCGATTAACCCCGAGGCGCGCAAGGAATACATTGAAGTTAAGGAAAGACACGATTTCATGAAAACCCAGCTGGCTGACCTGCAGAAGGCAGATGGCGACCTGCGACAGATCATCGCAGAATTGGACGAATTAATGAATCACCAGTTCCGTACCACTTTCAACGCGGTGGCGGCTGAATTTAAGGAGATGTTCTCGCGGCTGTTTGGCGGTGGATCAGCGCGACTGTTGATGACGGATACCGACAACCCGAGTGAAACCGGGATCGACATTGAAGCCAGGCTGCCGGGAAGGCGGGAGCAGGGGCTCTCACTGCTTTCAGGTGGCGAGCGCTCGCTCACTGCTGTGGCACTGATTTTCTCGCTGCTGCGGGTTTCGCCGACACCTTTCTGCATCCTGGACGAAGTGGATGCAATGCTCGATGAGGCCAACGTTGGCAGGTTTACTGAACTGTTGCGCGAACTCAGCCAGGAGACTCAGTTTATTGTTATTACCCACAACCGCAACACGGTACAGGTGGCGGATGTGATTTACGGTGTGACGATGGGACGTGATTCTGCCAGTCAGGTTATCAGCCTGCGCCTGGATGAGATCAGCGAAGATATGGTGAAATGACCCGAAGATAAACAAAAAAACCGCGGGATTCTCTCCCGCGGTTTTTAGTTATTGACTTGCCGCCATCCTATATTCGGCGGGGATGGTGGGTGTGCTCGGAACAACTGATGCCCAGACGTCCAGTTTCTTGACCTCTAGTTCAGTTTTGGCTTCTTCAATGAATTCCGCAAAAGCCTTCTGCTTCATTGCATCCCATTGTTCATCTGAAAGGGCACGTACTTCTTTGCCTAACAGCTGGATGACGTGATAACCGAAATCGGATTGAACGGGCTCGCTGATCTCACCGATCTTAAGCGCGTAAGCTGCGTTTTCAAACGGTTCCACCATTTGGCCTTTTGAGAACCAACTCAGGTCACCACCATTAGCGCTGGTGGACGTATCGACTGAGAGTTCGGCAGCGAGAGTACCGAAATCCTCACCTTTTTCCAGTCTTTCGATCACCGCGGTTGCTTCTTCTTCAGTGGCTACCAGGATATGCCGCGCCCAGACCATTTCCTGCTCGCGGGTGATATCTTTTGTGATCTCGTCAAAGACCTTCTGGTTCAACAGCAGATTCTTCACGTACTCACGAAAATCTGCTTCGGTGTAGGGGAACTGATCACTGATGCTGGTGAGCATCTGATCGTATAGTCCCTCAAAACCTTCACGAGTGTAGGCGGTAGGTGTGGGGGGAATCTGAGTTGCAGTTGGAACCCCTGTGGGGTCGCCAGTTTCCACTGTAGGCGTTATGAGCGCTGGATCAGGGGTTTCGGTTGGGCCGGTGGTGGCTGTGGGTTCTGGCGAGGCTGTGGGTGTGATAGTGATGATCGCCAGCTGTTGCGCAGACATGGTGGAAGTTGGTTTAAATGCAAAGGTTGGTTCCGGGGTGGGGGTACCATCAGGGAAGAAACCAAAACCACGTTCAAGTTCCTTGTTGATGTCTTCGTCTGTGATGGATATTCCCAGTTCAGCGGCTTTTTCAGCCACAACCGCTTCGTTGATCATTCTATCCAGCACGTCGCTACCGAATTGAACGTAATTGTCAAGCGCGTCCTGCATCTGCAGCATCTGCGATTCAAAGAACATCGCGTACCCTGATGCAGCGTATGATGTAAAGGTTTCCACATTGGATAAGCGTTCGTATTGTACACGCTTCACGAAATCGTTCACATTGATCGTCGTGTCGCCGACTCTTGCCACAGGTTTCCTGTTTTTTAGTACTGTTCCCTGAAGCACACCATATCCCACCAGTAAAATGACCACGCCAACGATCGCGACCATGACGGTGATCATGATCTTGTTCTGCCGTTTTTCCTTTTGCAACCTGGCTTCATGTTTCCTGGAGGCGGGAGTTGGAATCTTTTCTGTACGTTCCTTAGTCATTTGGCCTCAATATCTTCATCGTTCGCAACACTCATCATCATTGTTGCGGCGAAATGGTTAAATTCTGGTATAGGATCCAGGATTACCTGATGACATCGCTCCAGCGTTCACCGGTGAACGGGAGGAGTGCGATGTGGCGGGCACGTTTGATGGCACCAGCCAGTGTGCGTTGATGACGCGCACAGGTGCCGGTCTGCCTTCTTGGGCGGATCTTGCCATCTTCGGTCACAAAACGACGCAGCATATCGGAATTCTTATAATCGATTGCGATGTTCTTATCTGCGCAGAACTGGCAGATCTTCGGGCGCGCTACAAAACGGCGCTGACCGGAAAAGCGTTCGCTTTCATTTGAATTTTCGTCTGACATTTTTTACTCCATTAGAACGGATATTCATCGTCCGTTTGAAAATCGGTATCCTGAATTTCGGCGGCCGGTTGTGCATTTTCCTTCTTTTCACCCAGGATCATCATTTCGGAGGCGACGATCTCCACATTGCTGTGTTTGACTCCTTCTGAATCCTCCCAGCGGCGGGTTTGCAGGCGACCTTCAACATAAACCTGTTGACCTTTGTTGAGATACTGCTTGCAGATTTCAGCCAGGTTGCCCCAGGCGACCACGTTGAACCATTCAGTTTCTGAGTGACGTTCTCCATCCCCGGTGTTCCAGGAGCGGTTGGTGGCCACTGTGAAGGTGGTTACTGGCCGGCCGGAGGGGGTGAAGCGCATTTCGGGGTCGCGCCCCAAATGTCCTATGATCATTACTTTGTTTAAATCACGACCCATTGTGTTGCTCCTTGTTCTTACTACAACCGCACTACTCGACCGCTGTGATCATGTAGCGGATCACGGGTTCGTGGAAACGCAAGTTCCGGTCAAGTTCAGCAGTAAACGTGGGAGCGATTTCCGCGGTGAGCAGAAAATACTGCCCCTCACGCTGTTTGCGGATACTATAGGCGAGGCGTTTCTTGCCCCAGGCATCCACTTTGGTGATGGTGCCGCCGCCTGCTGTGATCCAACCTTTGACCTTCTCAAGAGCCTCGTTAAGAGCCGCCTCGTCCAGTTCCGGATGGAAGATTAATACGAGTTCGTATGTGCGCATGGTGATTCCTCCTTTCCTCGGGATTGCCCTCGAACAATACCGTTGGCACTGTCAAGAGCGGAAAGGTAGCAGTGATTTGCTGCGTACCAGACGAACCATTTTACCACAAGATGATCAAAAATTCGAAACGGGGTTTTCCTGCGGAAAAAACTGGACATACACAAGTGGAGGTGGTAAAATTCTGTCCGTTGTTGGGGGCTCGTCTAACGGCAGGACGGCTGACTCTGGATCAGTAAGTAGAGGTTCGAATCCTTTGCCCCCAGCCTAAAGAGACTCGAAAGAGTCTCTTTTTTTCCTCTTGTGAGAGGTTCCCGTTAACGATGCGTGGTAATCCAAATGATACCATTGACCTGCGGCGTGGTTTTTTCACATGTGCATGGCTTAAACAGGAAAATCCAGCTACGTACCTATACGTTGTGATGAATGAACAAGATAACCTCCTTCTTCCGTGACCCTGATTACTACCGCGCGCTTTTTCGACTGATGCTGCCGATTGCGCTGCAGAACCTCATCACCTCTTCGTTGAACTTTGTCTCGGTAGTAATGATCGGGCAGTTGGGCGAAGTACCCATTGCTTCGGTGGGGCTGGCAAATCAAATATGGTTCCTGCTCAACCTGATGGTGTTCGGAGTTTCCAGCGGTTCAGCCATGTTTACCGCACAGTTATGGGGGAAGAAGGATGTGCATAATATCCGGCGTGTGGTGGGATTGACGGTAAAGCTGGGGCTGGTGGCAGCTGCAGTTTTCTTCATCATAGCAAGATTTTTCCCAGAGGCAGCGCTGCGGGTATACAGCAGCGATCCGCAGGTGATCGCCACCGGCAGCCGCTACCTGCGTATCATGTGCTGGACGTACGGATTCTACGCGCTCTCAGCTGTCTTCAGTATGGCTTCACGGGCGGTTGGCAATGTACGCCTGCCCGTGGCTGTGAGCACTACTGCGCTCATCCTCAACGTGCTCATCGCTTACCCGCTCATATTTGGAGTGAAGATCCTGGGCATCCCCGCACTGGGTGTGGTAGGTGTGGCTATTGCCGGTGTTGCCGCAAGGATGCTTGAATGTTGCGCTTTACTGTTTTTTATCTATCGAAATCGGTCAAACCCGGTGGCTGCGGGTCTTCGTTACCTATTTGAATTTGATTGGGAGTTTATTAAGCGCGTGATGAAGCCGGTGCTGCCGGTGATTGCGAACGAGATTTTGTGGTCGTTTGGCATCACCACTTATAACGCCATTTACGGGCACATTGGTACCAACGCGGTTGCGTCGATCAATATCATCTCCACGATAGACCAGGTGGCTTTTGTGGTCTTGTTGGGGATGGGCAACGCTACAGCCATCCTGGTTGGCAACCTGATCGGGCAGGGGAAGACAGCTTTAGCGTACACATATGCCGGCAGATCTTTGATCCTGCAGGCGCTAGGTGCCCTTGTGGTGGGTGTACTGGTCATCCTGTTTGCCCCCCTGATACTTGGCTTTTACCGTGTCAGCCCTGAAGTCATTCTAAACGCTCGCCGGTTACTGCTCGTTTTGGGGCTGGGTTTGTGGGTGCGCGCTACGAATCACATGATCGTCATCGGCGTCCTGCGCTCGGGCGGTGACACGCGTTTTTCGTTGGTGCTGGATGGACTGGTGATTTGGCTGGTGGGGGTTCCTTTCACCGCTACCGGGGCGTTTCTGCTGCACCTGCCAATTTACCTGGTGTACGCTCTCACGCTTACCGAAGAAGTCACCAAGGCTTCCCTCGGGTTGAAACGCTATTTTTCAAAGAAATGGATCAACGATCTTACCGGAAGAGTGTCTGAGATCAATTCGGGGTGACCTGCACTTGACTTGATACTGTACCCGGTTTCTTGGGGTCGCTGACGAGCAGCATGAGGATTACGCTGGCAATCAACGCCATTACCGCTGAAGTAATAAAAGTTGTCGCATAACTGAACGAATCCGCCAGCAGACCGCCAATTAATGGGGCGATAATGGCCGCGGGTGCCACCAGGGTGTTCGCCATGCCCACATAGGTGGGTCTTTCTACTTCTTCCCCGAATTCAAGCGACATGGTGATACCAATCGTCCAGAAAGCGGTTCCGGCGACCCCGTTGAGGATGAAAACAAGCGCGAACAGGTTCAGGTCTTTGATGACCAGCGCCAGCACTGCGCTTAGTGCTGCGCACACACTGCCAAGCACCAGCACCCACTTGCGCGACCAAACATCTGATAGCCTTCCCAGCAGGGGATTCATTATCACCATGGTAATCATCAGGATGCTGGTCATTACGCCTACCTGTATCGTGTTCATACCGAGGATCTTGACTGCGTAAACGGAATAGAAAGCGAAAGCCATCATACCAAAATGCGCAATAAAACGGCTGATGAGAAAGTTCGTGAAAGATTGATCACGCCTGATGATTGCTTTTATGTCCTGCCATAGGGGTTGCGGGGTGAAACCGGAGGCAGGCTTTTCGCTCTTCTCCTCCCGGGTCATGTTCAGGAACATCCATGAAAGTACAAAAAAACCTGAAGTGATAAAGAAACACGTGGCAAAATCGTAAGGCGGTTTCAGGACAACGAGCAGCAGTCCGGCCAGGTAAGCACCCAGGCTTGCGAGGAAGTTGGAGGCGGCAGATTGAGCACCGAAAAAAGTTGCCAGTATGTTTCCTGGGATGATCTTACTGATCATGATCTGCCAGGCGTTCGCAGTAAACCCGGCTCCCAACCCCTGCCAGATGAGCATGATAAATGTAAGCAAGAGCGCTGCTTTGGTGCCAATACGGGGAATTAACAGGCCAACGATGGCCAACCCCAGGATTGGCAGCCTCTCCTGCACGGTCATGAACATCACGTAAGGTTTAACGCGTTCCATTTTGGCGATGCGCTTTGCCAACAGCAGCTGCGGCAGCTGCCAACCGACGTTGTGGATTGCAGGCACCAGGCCGATGAGCGTGGCAGATGACGTCAGTGTGGCCACGAACAACGGGATCATGGTTGTGAAGGAGGCGAAACCAAGACCGAATCCAAAGAGACCACCATCAAATATGTTGACGGTGAAATTGTGCTTAAGATTACTATCTCGGTACTCGTTAGCCATTTTTTAGATTCATAAAACCCCGGGTTGAACCGGGGTTTGAGTTTTCATTCGAGGAGGGCAGGGTCAATTCTCTTCGTCATAATCGAGTTCGTCCCAATCCTCTTCACCTTCCTCTTCCATGTCATCCCATTCTTCCAGTTCGTCTTCGTCCGCGTCCCAGTCATCGGTGTTTAACGATTCGGCGTTGACCGTGTAGGTTTTGCATCCAGTGTCCGGGTCCAGTTCAACCATACCCGCGGTGCAGATGCCTTCATCCAGGAATGCACAATCCAGGTAGTGGCATTTAATTCTTGGCATATTCATTTCCTCCTGATCCAGTATTCGTGGGCGATTTTACTACAAGTCTGATAATTGTGGTGATGAAAATGACGCTCATCGCAACGGCAGAGAGCAGGCACCACTGGCATACAGCCTTTATAACAAATATTTCGATCACGGTAAGGTACAAAGAAAAGAGAAATCCAGCCAGGCTGATCCCGAAGAGGGCAAGGTCGATGTTTTTGTGGATCAATCTGATGTTGTTTCCAAATGTTATAAGTAATAATATGAGTCCGAAGCCGGCTACGCCATAGATTCCCAACGGGATGCCAAACAACTCTGACCAGCGGCTGGCGTTAACCACGTCGCAATCCCCCAGTCCAGGTGTACAGTAGATCGGGACTTTGGCGAGCTTAACGTAGGCCAGGTAAATAGAATCCAGTAAACCGATCACCGAAGCGAACTGGATGATGATTGTGCTGGTTTTGTGAGGGGAAGCGTTCGGTTTCTCTGGCATCAAGGCTCGAAGTGTCGGGCATTCTACAACGAATACCAGATTAAGTAAAGGTTAAGTATGTCAGTCGTGCAGATGAATCGGAGCTTGAGGTTTTGTTTCTGGTCTATCCTGGATTGAGGCGGTGTGCTTGCATCACGTTGGGCAGGTTTTCGATGCGGGTGAGTACGCGTGAGAGCTGGGCAATATCAGCTATCTCCAGCATCATCAAAATCGAGGCCAGGTTGTGCGAGACGTTGATCTTTATGTCCTGTAGGTTGATATTCTCATTACTGAGTACTGACGAAATATCCACCATCAACCCCTGGCGGTCATAAGCTTTGATCTCAATCTCAACCGGGAAGGTGTGCTGCGGCTCACCCCAGGCTACCCTGACAATGCGGTCGCGATCCTTCGCACGCAAGATGTTGGGGCAGTCCTGGCGATGAATGGTGGCACCGCGCCCCCTGGTGATGTACCCGACAATGGCATCACCCGGAACCGGGTTACAGCAGCGGGCGAAGTTGGTGAGGATGTTACGCAAACCCAATACCGAAACGGCGTTCTCGGTGATATCTTTGACCTGGGTAGAGGGTTTGATCTCAAAAAGGTGTGATTCGTCAGCTTCACCCTCTGAAAGGGTGTTAATAATGTGCCCGAGAGATATATCGCCGCAGCCGACAGCCACGTACATATCCTCAAGTGAGCGGAAGTCAAAACCGCGTGCGAGTTTTTCAAGGTCAAACTGCTGTAATCCAAGCCGTCGCAGCTCGCGCTCAAGGATGTCCTTTCCCTGGGCAAGGTTCTGCTCGCGGTTCTGGTGTTTGAACCAGGCGCGGATCTTTGACCTGGCACGTTGGGTCTTTACCAGCCCAAGGGTCGGATTCAGCCAGTCACGCGAGGGACCGCCCTGCTTGGCAGCCAGGATTTCCACCTGGTCGCCGGTGCGCAGTGTGTAATCCAGGCTGACAAGCTTGCCGTTTACCTTGGCGCCGCGGCAGCGGTTGCCGATTTCAGTGTGAACGGTGTAAGCAAAATCGATGGGAGTGGCACCGGCCGGCAGGTCGATAATGTCGCCGCGGGGGGTGAAAACGTAAACGCGATCCTGGAAGACGTCGGTGCGCATTCCCTCTACGAACTCGCTGGCATCCTCCACCTCCTGGCGCCATTCCATAACCTTCTTAAGCCAGTTAATGCGCTGTTCGTACTGCTCATCCCTGGGGCCTTTTTCTTTGTAACGCCAGTGCGCGGCGATGCCATATTCAGCGTTTTCGTTCATCTCCGGTGTACGAATCTGCACCTCGAGAGGTTTTCCGTCGTCATAAAGAACTGCTGTGTGCAGGGATTGGTAGAAGTTGTCTTTTGGAGCTGCGATGTAGTCATCAAATTCATTGGGAACCGGGCGCCAGTGGGTGTGAATGATACCCAGTACGGCGTAGCATGAGGGAATATCCTGGACGATGAGCCTGACCCCGCGCAGGTCCCGGACCAATTCAAACGGTTTGTCCTTTTCAACCATCTTGCGGTAGATCGAGTAAATGTGCTTGCTGCGCCCGGAGAGTTCCACTTTAATCCCGGCCTCGTTGATCAATTTCGCCATTCTATCGATGATCGCCTGCAT
>CAYMGO010000046.1:0-18293 GCA_964390015.1 uncultured Anaerolinea sp.
ACCAGCCTCTCCAACTGCGCGGGTTGAGCATCCAAGCTGAGCGCTGAAGCGCTGGCGCAGGTGCTGCGCCCCATGCAGGAGATGTTTGATCCCGCGGATACCCCTGAGCTGCTCGCCGGGCTGACCTCGCCCGACGACGCGGCGGTCTGGAAACTGGATGACGAACGCGCGCTGGTGATCACCACCGATTTCTTCACGCCGGTGGTCGATGACCCGTTCGATTACGGGCGCATCGCCGCGGCCAACAGCCTCTCCGATATCTACGCCATGGGCGGCACGCCCTTCCTGGCGTTGAACATTGCTGCCATGCCGCCGGACCTTGACCCTGCCATCAGCCGCGAGATCTTCCGCGGCGGGGCCGTGGTTGCCAAGCAGGCTGGCGCAGTCATCGCCGGTGGGCATTCCATCCAGGATAAAGAGCCCAAGTATGGCATGGTGGTCGCGGGATTTGTGGATCCTAAAAAGATGTTCACCAAGGGCGGGGCTAAACCTGGCGACCGCCTTTACCTGACCAAACCGCTCGGCTTCGGCACCATCACTACCGCGCTCAAGCGCCAGGTAGTGTGCGAGGAGGACCTGGCGGAGGCGGTGGGCTGGATGGTGCGCCTTAACCGTGAGGCCAGCCAGGCTGGTGCTGCCTGCGGCGTGCGCGCCGCCACGGATATCACTGGTTACTCTTTCATCGGTCACGCCCTCGAAGTTGCCAATGCCAGCGGGGTGGGCTTTAACATCCAGTTTGAACGCCTTCCCGTGCTGCAGAGCGCGCTGACCTACGCAGCCCAGTTCATTTTCCCGGGCGGCGCATATGATAACCGGCTTTACTTCCAACAGCAGGTTCAGTACGCGCACGAACTTGGTGAAGACCAGCAGATGCTGCTGTATGATCCCCAGACCAGCGGCGGGCTGTTGATGGTTGTACCCGCTGAACGCTGCGTGGATTTTGAATCCCGCATGCAGGAAAAGGCCGCTCCCAGCTGGCAGGTGGGAGAAGTGGTCAGCGGCAGCGGCATTGTCGTCACCTGATATTGATCCTCTCTGTATCCGCTTCTACCACGCACTGTGTTAAAATCCCCCTATGGTCGAACTCACAGATCACCTAAAAGGAATTCTTGATACCCTCCCGGTGAAACCCGGCGTTTACATCATGAAGAACGCCGATGGTGAGGTGATCTACGTGGGCAAGGCGGTCAACCTGCGCAGCCGCGTACGTTCCTACTTCCAGGAGCACGCCGACCACGAACGCAAGGTGATCAAACTGGTGGCGCAGATAACCGACCTGGAGTGGATCGTGGTGGGTTCCGAGCTTGAGGCGCTCATCCTCGAGATGAACCTCATCAAGAAGCACCGTCCGCGCTTCAATGTGCGCCTCAAGGACGACAAACGCTACCCTTACATCAAGGTGCACCTGGCATGTGCTTTCCCGAAGGTCACCGTGACCCGCCAGATGATCAACGACGGTTCGCGCTACTTTGGCCCTTACACCAGCGTGTGGGCGGTACACCAGACGCTTGACCTGCTGCGGCGCATCTTCCCCTACCTCACCTGTGACCGCGAGATCACCGGCCAGGACGCGCGCCCCTGCCTGTACTTTGATATCAAGCTGTGCAGCGGACCCTGCATCGGTGCCATCGACCGCGCCGGGTACAACCAGCTGATCTCCGATCTGTGCGCCTTCCTCGACGGCCGCACCGACCCCATCGTCTCGCGCATGCAGCGTGAGATGAACACCGCCGCGCTGGAATTGAATTTCGAGCGGGCAGCCGTGCTGCGCGACCAGCTCAATTCCATTGAGCGCGTGGTCGAAAAACAGAAGGTCATCACCAGCGACCAGAGCGACTCGGATGTGCTGGCCATCGCGCGCGCGGATAACGAAGCCTGTGTGCAGGTGTTCTTTGTGCGCAACGGGCGCCTGATGGGGCGCGAGTATTTTGTGATGGAAGGCACCGAGGATATCCCGGACGACCAGGTGATGGCAGAGTTCATCAAGCAGTTCTACACTGAAGCTGCTGTCATCCCTGACCGGGTGCTGCTGCCAAACGAAGTGGAAGAGGCGCAGATCATCCGCCAGTGGCTGAACACGCGCCGCGGCGGCAGCAAGGTCGAGCTGCGTGTGCCGCGCCGCGGTACTGCCCATGACCTGGTGAAGATGGCCACCGAGAACGCAGTCGAAACCCTGCAAGCGCTGCGCTCGCAGTGGGAAGTTGACAAGAACAAGCAAACGCAAGCCCTGGCCGAGATCCAGCAGGCGCTGAACCTGCCCGAGCCACCCAACCGCATCGAATGCTACGATATTTCCAACACCCAGGGAACGGCTTCGGTGGGCAGCATGGTGGTCTTTGAGCAGGGCACCCCCAGCCGTGGTCATTACCGCCACTTTAATATCAAATCCGTCACCGGACCGGACGACTTTGCCAGCATGGAGGAAGTGCTCACCCGGCGTTTCAAGCGCTGGCAGGCCGCGCAGGAGAAGCAGCAGTTGGGGGCAAAACCTGATCCATCCTTTGCCGTACTGCCCGACCTGCTTATCGTGGATGGCGGTAAGGGGCAGCTGGGCAGGGCGCTGAATGTGCTGAACGCCTTTGAACTGGCGGAGGTGGTACCGGTGGTGGGGCTGGCCAAGCAGCAGGAGGAATTGTTCCAGCCCGGCAGGAGCGGTTCCGTGGCGCTGCCGCGCCACTCGCAGGGGCTTTACCTGCTGCAGCGCATTCGCGATGAAGCGCACCGCTTCGCCATCACCGCGCATCGTAAAGCGCGTGGCAAGGTGGGGGTGGCTTCACGCCTTGACGCCGTTCCGGGGATCGGCCCCGCACGGCGGCGGGCATTGCTGCAGAAATTCGGGGATATCGAGGGCATCCGCCAGGCTTCGCTGGAAGAGCTGACCGCGGTAGTGGGTATTAATGAAGAAATCGCCCGGGCTGTGCAGTCCGGGCTTGAGTGAATCATCAGCCTTTCACTTTTTAAGGACCAGTCACCACCGGCAGTCCATTAGCCATCCAGGCGTTGATGCCGCCGCTGATGCTGGTGGTTTGTTTTAAGCCGGCAGCGCGCAGCAAGTCGCGCGCCTGGCCGCTGCGGTTGCCGCTGCGGCAGATTATGAGCACGTCCTGGTCAGCCGGTACTTCATCTATCCTGCTGGAGAGTTGATCCAGGGGGATGAGCACCGCGCCATCTATGTGCCCCTGATTCCATTCCTCCACCGTGCGCACGTCGAGCAGGAAAGCGCCCTGATCAAATCGTTCAGCTGCTTCAGTAACAGATACGGTCGCCGGCAACCCCTTGCCTTCGGCATTATTTGTGAGCAGTAAAACTGCTCCAACGATCACCGCCACACCGATCAGGATCAGCGGGAGCAGCCACTTTGGTTGTTTTGGTTGTGCGTTTGTTGGTTTTTTCGATGCCACACTTCACCTCTGGGTTGTTTTTGATTTAGATGCCGAATTTTAACATAAGTGACACGGTTCAGTACCTGTCTGCCAGGCTTTCAACACCGGTGATCAGGCTGTCCACGATGCCCGGTTCGGCGATGGAGTGCCCGGCGTCAGGCACGATGTGCAACTCAGCCTTGGGCAGATGCTGGCTGAGCCTGAGTGCACTGGTTACCGGGCAGATGATATCGTAGCGTCCTTGTGAGATCCAGCAGGGCAGGTGAGCGATCTTCGCGGTGTTGTTCACCAGGTAATCATCTTCGGGCAGGAAAAGGTTATTGACGATGTAGTGGCATTCGATACGCGCGAAGGCCAGCAGTTCCTCATCGTCCATGCGCTTAACCACGCGCGGCAGCAGGCGGATGATGTCCTCCTCCCAGTCGTACCAGTGATTGGCCGCTGCCAGCTGCACAGCACGCTGCGGGGAGGTGAGGCGCTTGTAATAAGCCGCGGGCAGGTTCAATCGTTCTTCCAGCGGGATGAACTCAACAAAACGCTGCCAGGGTTCGGGGTAGATGCGCGAGGCACCATCAACATACATCCAGTTGAATTCCGCGCGCGTACCCAGGAAGATACCGCGCAGTACAAGTCCGCGCACCCGGTCAGGGTGATGTTGCGCGTAGGCTAACGCCAGCGTGCTGCCCCACGAACCACCAAAAACAAACCAGCGTTCAACCCCTGCGGCATGCCGCAATTTTTCAATATCGCTCACAAGTTCCCAGGTATCATTCTGCCGTAGTTCACCGGCCGGTGTGCTGCTGCCCGCGCCGCGCTGGCTGAAGATGAAGACCCTGAAGCGTGTTGGGTCAAAATAGCGGCGGTAAATGACCTGCGCCCCCACACCGGGTCCTCCGTGTAAAAATACCACCGGTATTCCCTGGGGGTTGCCCACCTCCTCGTAGTACAGTGTGTGCAGGTCTGATACCTTCAACCAGCCGCTGTGATACGGCTCAATCTTGGGGAACAGGGTACGTCTTTCATTCATCCGGCTTACTCCTTCATCTAATCTTGGTCAAAAAGGTATTATAGCGGTTTCTGTGGTCGTCATCTCCAGTATAAATAGTTTGACAACATGCGGAGCGGTGAATAAAATGATATTATTAATCGATAACCCATCACTTCACAAGGAGCGGTATTGAGCAAATGGCCTGGTAAATATGTCATCGGACTCACCGGCAGCATTGGCACCGGCAAGAGCGTGGTGCGCCGTATGCTGGAGCACCTTGGCGCTTACGGTATTGACGCTGACGCGCTGGCTCACCGTGCCATGGCCAAAGGCGCACCCGGTTACGAGCCGATCCTTGAAACCTTTGGTCGATACCTGCTCACGCAGGAGGAGCAGATCGACCGCTCGCGGCTTGGCAGGCTGGTCTTCAATGACCCCGAGGCGCTGGTCACGCTCGAGTCCATCATACACCCGCCGGTGCTGCAGGCTGTTGACCTGTTGGTGCGGCGCGCACCGCACAAGGTTGTGGTTATAGAAGCCATCAAGCTGCTCGAGACCGACCTGGCAAAGATGTGCGACAGCATCTGGGTGGTGTATGCTCCACCCGAGATTCAGATAGCGCGCCTGATGCAAAAGCGTAAAATGGCGGAAACTGAAGCCCGGCAACGCATCGATGCTCAGCCGCCGCAGGAAACCCGCTTCGATCGCGCGTCGGTGATCATCAAGAACATTGCCACCTTCGAAGAAACCTGGCAGCAGGTTACCAGTGCGTGGCAGCGTTTAGTCCCCACAAAGGCGGTTGGTGCTTTCCCGGTATCGCAGCCGGTCAAGCTGCCCCTGGGGGAGGTGAACGTACAGCGTGCTGGTCCGCGCCAGGCGGAAGAAGTTGTGAATGTGTACAATCACGCGCTTGCTGGTAAAACCACGGTCAGCAGCAACGACATCATGGCAGCGTTTGGTGATAAAGCCTTTCTGTTGTTGAAGATCGAGAACCGCACCATGGGTGTGCTCGGCTGGCAGGTGGAGAACCTGGTGGCGCGCACTACCGAGATCCTGTTGGATGCAGCTGTCCCCGCGGCTCAGTACCTGCCCATTCTTATCCGCGAAATGGAACATGCGTCTTCTCAGCTCCAGTGCGAGATCTCCCTCATCTATGTACCTCCGCACCTCGCGCGCTATGATTCCCTTTGGATCAGCCTGGGTTATGCTGAAAAGAAACCTGCCGACCTGAATGTACTTGCCTGGCGGGAAGCTGCGCTGGAATCCATGCAGCCTGATGCTATCCTGTTCGTGAAGTTATTGCGCCAGGATCGCGTGCTGCGCCCGATTTAATGAGTTTTTACCTGTCAACGGGTAAAATAGGAATATATGACTGATCTGTGGAGTGAAATCGTCTACATCTTCCAGCGCATGAACTGGCTCAGTGTCCTGGACCTGTTCCTGGTTGCAGCGGTTGTGTTTTCCGTGCTGGCGTTGTTGCGCGATACGCAGATCATGGTGCTGCTGCGCGGGGTGGTACTCATCATCCTGCTGCTTGTACTGCTCACCACATTCATCAACCTCCCGGCCTTTTCCTGGCTGGTGACCACCATCGTCCCGGCATTGCTTTTTGCCATCCCGGTCATCTTTGCGCCTGAGATCAGGCGTGGTCTTGAGAAGCTTGGCCGCGCCGGCTCGAGCCAACTGCTGGTGCGACAGACAGAATCGCAGATCCAATTGATGGAAAAAACCATCCGCTCCATTGTCACAGCTGCCTCAAGGCTTTCGGCACGAGAGCACGGTGCGCTCATCGTGATGCAGCGCGGTGACAGCCTTGAGGATTACGCACGCACTGGTGTCCGTTTAAACGCTTCGGTTACCCCCGAATTGCTGCTGCAGATTTTTTACCCCAACACACCGCTGCATGATGGCGCGGTGATAATCGCCGACAACAAGATCATTGCCGGTGCCTGCG
Organism: uncultured Anaerolinea sp.; assembly: GCA_964390015.1. Classification (GTDB taxonomy): domain Bacteria; phylum Chloroflexota; class Anaerolineae; order Anaerolineales; family Anaerolineaceae; genus UBA6107. Next base: position 6,326 of record CAYMGO010000046.1, read on the forward strand.
TGATGCCCCTCTCATCCAGCGGCATTCTCACCCGCTCACCGGAACGCCAGATGGGTCTGCGCCACAGGGCTGCCCTGGGCACCTCTGAGGCTACCGATGCCATCACTGTGGTTGTTTCCGAAGAGACCGGTTCAATCTCCATTGCCCACAACGGGCGCATGATCCGGCGCCTGGATAGCGAACGGCTTGAAAATATATTGCTGGCTTTCTATCAGCCAACCGAAGGTGCGGTGTTCAAATTTAAACCTTTCGAGTGGCTCAAGAAGGCTGCCAGCGTGCAGAAGCGAGAAGAATAATGCTGGCCAGATTACGTACTTTTGGTAAATTGATCCCGCTCATCATCGTCTCATTGATCGTGGCGGTGGCGGTTTGGATCCTGGCGGTCACCTCTTCTGACCCGTCAGAAACCCGCTCCTATCCGAAACCGGTGCCAATAGAGATCATTGGTCAATCGACCAACCTGGTTATCATCAACGATCTGCCCGAGACGGTCACGGTCAACCTGCGCGCACCTGTTTCCATCTGGGAAACACTGAATTCCGGCAAGGCGGGTGTGCGTGCATTCATCGATCTATCTGGTGTGGATGCCGGACAGTACACCACACCGGTGCAGATGCAGGTGGGCATCAAACCCGTCGAGATCATTTCCTACTCACCACAGCAGATCGACCTGGTGCTTGAAAAACTGAGCAACAAGCGCTTTGACATCGTTGTCGTCAACCGCGGTGCGCTGCCGGTCGGCTATCAAACCGAAGAACCGCGCCTGTCAGAGACCAGCGCGGTCGTCAGTGGCGCAGAGTCACTGGTATCACAGGTGGCGGAGTTGCGCGCGGTGGTGGACCTTTCTCAGGTGCGTTCAGACATCAATCAAACCATCACCCTGCAACCAGTGGATGCCAACGGTCTGCCCGTGCGCGAGATCACGGTCACACCCGACAAGATCACCCTGCTGCAGACCGTTTCACAGCGCGGCGGCTACCGCAACGTTGTGGTCAAGATCGTAACCGAGGGGCTGATCAAGGATGGTTACCGCCTGACAAGCATAACCGTCAACCCGCCGACGGTAACCGTTTATTCATCCGATACCGCCACGGTCGATGAACTCCCCGGCTACGTGGATACGCGTGTGATCAACCTGGTGGATCGCCAGGAGGGTTTCAGTGAGGAAGTGGAGTTGAACCTGCCCACCGACCTTCAAGTCATTGGCAGTTCACTGGTGGAGGTTAAAGTTGAGATCGAACCGGTGGTGAGCAGCGTGTCATTATCAGAGATACAACTTGAACCGACCGGGCTGGCTTCCAACCTCACCGCCACCATTGTTCCCGACAAAGCAAACATCATCCTCACAGGCCCTGTGCCCCTGTTGAACAATTTGTTTATCAACGACCTGCGCGTTTTGATCGATCTCACCGGACGGCTTCCGGGCGTCTATTCCATTGAGGCGGAACCAACCCTGAACATTCCCGGTCTTGAAATCGAGAGTATTTCCCCCGCGACCTTTGAAGTGACCATTACCACGAAAAAGTAAAAGATCCTTTTCCCCGAACGTCTGTGGAATGGGGGTACAATAGGTCTCTGTGTGAGGATGCATGTCTAAACCTGTAGTTGCCCTGGTCGGACGACCGAACGTGGGGAAAAGCACGCTTTTCAACCGCCTGTGTGGTGAGCGGCTGGCGATCGTTGATGATACCCCCGGCACCACCCGCGACCGCCTATTCGCAGAAGCTGAATGGAGCGGGCGTGTATTTGACGTGGTGGACACCGGTGGGATTGATCCACGCGCGGGTAGTCGCGGCGCACCGCTTTCAATTGGCTCAGCCGATTTTATCGAGGAGATCCGCTCGCAAGCGGTGATTGCTGTTACCGAAGCGGATGTGGTGCTCTTCCTGGTGGACGCGATCAGCGGGGTTACGCCGGCGGATAGGGAAGTGGCTGGAATCTTGCGCAAAGCGCAAAAAGTTGTCAATGGTGTGGCTCTTCCTCCCATCCTGCTTGTGGTCAACAAAGCTGATAGTGATAAACAACGCGACTGGGTACATGAATTCTATGAACTCGGTTTGGGTGACCCTTATTCAATCTCGGCAGTTCACGGCACCGGAACCGGTGACCTGTTGGACGTGCTGATCAATGTTCTGCCGCACGATGAAGAAGAGGCGGAGGATGACTCCGTTAAGATCGCCATTGTGGGTAAACCCAACGTTGGTAAATCCAGCCTGTTAAACCGTCTGGTAGGTGAAGAAAGGTCCATCGTCAGCGATATCCCCGGCACCACCCGTGATGCGGTGGATACCGCCATTGTTTACGAGGGCATCCCGGTAACGCTAATTGATACCGCCGGCATCCGGCGGCGTGGGAAGATTGACCCCGGCGTTGAAAAGTTCAGCGTGGTGCGCTCAATGCGCGCAATCGAGCGCTGCGATGTGGCACTGCTGATGATCGATGCAGTGGAAGGCATTTCTGCCCAGGACGCGCACATAGCCGGTTTTGTGAAGGATGCATGGAAGAGCACCGTGGTGGTTGTGAACAAGTGGGACCTGGTGGAGAAAGACAACTTCACTATGCAGGCATTCACCGATCGCATCCGTAACGACTTGAATTTCATGGATTATGTGCCGTTGCTTTTCATTTCGGCCAAGTCAGGCCAGCGGGTTGACCAGGTGCTGCCGTTGGCGCTGAGGGTGCAGGAGGAGAGGCTGGCGCGCATCAACACTGGCTCTCTGAACCGCATCCTGCAAAGAGCCCAGGACATGCACGCGCCTACATCCCGCACAGGTACATCGATCCGGTTGTATTACGGCACCCAGGTGCGCAGCGACCCGCCAACCTTTATGATCTACTGCAATAATCCCCGGCTGGCTCACTTTACCTACATCAGGTTTCTCGAGAACCAGATCCGCATGGAGTATCCATACACCGGAACCCCGATCCACATCGTGCTCAAACCGCGGCATGAATAAGATTGAACCGGAGAAACTGAAGACCAGATGACGTTTGACCCGACACCAACCCCTGTTGAAGAAATCCCCGCGGAGTACCAGCACGAGGAGCGCAAGAATTCGCAATCCGGCAAATCTTTCGTTGTGGAGGTCATTCAAACACTCGTCCTGGCAGCGTTGCTTTACTTTGCGATTGACGCGGTATTTGCCCGGGTGCGGGTGCTCAACATCAGTATGCAGCCGACCCTGGTGGAAGGTAACATCATCATGGTCAATAAGTTCGCCTACAAGATTGGTGAGCTGCAGACGGGCGATGTGGTCATTTTTCACGCGCCTAACAATCGCTCGGAGGATTTCATCAAGCGGCTGATCGGAAAACCAGGTGACCTGGTGGAAGTGATGAACGGGCAGGTGTATGTCAATTCAGTTCCGCTGGTTGAGCCGTACATTGCTGCAGCGCCGCAGTATAACGGGACGTGGGAAGTGCCGCAGGACGCCATTTTTGTACTTGGCGATAACCGCAACCAGTCATCAGACTCGCACAGTTGGGGTTTCGTTCCCCTCAGTGATGTGGTTGGCAAGGCACTGGTAGTGTACTGGCCGCTGGATGAAGTCAAGCTGGTCACGCACCATCAATCTTCAATGGCAGCAACGAATTGAGTTCGGAAAGTGGGGTGCAGGATTTTGGGTTTTATGATAATCTTAAGCCGAGGTTAGCATACAATGGCTGAGAGTTCACTCAACAATATTGACCCGGTCTTTCCCTGCCGCGAGTGCCAGGCGGGTCACATGCACCGTGATTACATCGCCTACTTTACCTGGCTGGGTGATGAGTTGATCACTGTACCTGATTTTCCCGCCTGGGTATGTGATATTTGCGGGCGCTGCGAATACGATGAAAACGCGCTCACCCGCCTCACCCTGCTGTTGAGCCCTAACGCAGGAAAGACGATTTCTCCTGCCCGCATCCAGCGGACGAAAACCCGCGTCAAAGCCAAAGTTCAGCGCTCCACACAGCCTGAATGAAACTCCCGGTTGCCCGGGAGTTTTTTTATGGGATGGGGAAGGGCACCGGCTGCCAGGCCGGTTCTTTATCCTGACTGGCGAGGTTGGTAAGGTTGGTCACCTGACCTCCCGTTTTGTCCATGATGTAGATCTCTGAATTCCCGTCGCGTATCGAGTTGAACAGCAGCCACTGTCCATCGGGTGACCAAAATGGCCAATTGTCCATGCCGGAACTGGTGAGGCCGGTAACAGTTTTGCCGCGGTCAGCGAATGGGGCGGTGTAGATATTGGTCTTGCTGCCATTGGTCTGCGTGTAGGCCAATATAGTGCCATCCAGGCTGAGGTTGGGTTCTGAAACTGACCCCAATCGACCTTCATCTGACATGCGGTCGAATTTATTCTCGCCGTTAGTGTATTGACTGTATTTGTCCCGCATGTACACCACGTTCAGGTTACCTGTGGACTGAACGAAAAGCAGAAATTCAGCGTTTGGCGTCCAGGTGGCGTAGCTTTCAGCGAAGCGTTCGCTCAGGCGCGTTTGTGTTGAACCCTCCGGGTCGGTCATGAACAGTTGAGGGATCCCATCGTCGCGATAGTAACTGGTGAATACGATTTTATCGCCAACCGGTGACCAGGAGGGGAATTTGTCATCACGCTGACGCTGGCTGATGTCGATCGGTTCAGCACCGGGTAGTGAAAGGTCCAGCAGCCAGATGTCCATGGCAACAGGGTTGCCATTTGATGTGAACCCGTTCGAGAAACCACTGTACAGTAATTTACTGCCATCAGGCGACCAGGCAGGGCTGGCCTTGTTACCTTCACTGAAGGTGAGTTGTGTTGGATTGATACCCAACAGGCTGCCGGAGGCGTTCTGCACGATATCCATCAACCAGATCTGATCAAAACCATCCGCCTGGCGGTTGCTCACGAAGGCTACTTTACCGCCTTTGCCAACAGGGGTGTATGAAGGTGCCTCAGTTTCGGTCAGCAGGGGTTCGCTGGTGATGGTTGGTTCAGCTTGTGTGGCATCGGGTTCCATTGTAATCGTGGGTTCCAATGTGGCAGGTACCGGTGTCTCAGGCGCTTCTGATGTGATTACGATCACCATTGGTGTGTTGGTTTGTGCTGGTGCTATATTTTGTGATTTACCGCCTCTTACCAGGTTGCTCAACAGCAGCACTGCGCCAATTCCCACCCCGATGACCACGACCGCGCCGATGATCCAGACGAGAGGTGATTTTCGTTTGGCCGGTTCGGGTGGAACGACCTGCGCGACCGGGGGATAACCTGCCGCCGGCATCGGAGGTGTGCCGCGGCTGGGCGTGATAACCGTGCGCTGCCCGACAATGGTGCTCTGCGTGGAAGAGGGGTCAGGAATGGGAGACGTATTGCACAGCGCGGCGATAAAATCCTGGACGGTGGAAAAGCGTGCTTCCGGTTTGATGGACATGGCTTTTTCGATCGCGTAAGCCGTGTGCGGGGGAATGGTTGGGCTCAACTGCTGCAGGGGGATAAGTTCCTCCTCGCCGATCATTCGCTTGGCGCTATCGGCGGGCGGCCTGCCGGCGAACAGGTAATAGAGCGTGGCGGCCAGGCTGAATTGGTCTGAGTACGGACCGGTGCGCAGGCCGCTCACCTGTTCGGGTGGGGCGTAGCCCGGGGTGTACCCCCAGGCGCCGGATTGCGTCTCCTGTGAGGGTTCACCCGTCTTGGCAATCCCAAAATCAACCAGGATCACCTCGCCGTTGGGTGTGATCTTAATATTGGCGGGTTTAATGTCGCGGTGGTAGATGGGCGGGTTCTGCGTGTGCAGGTAGCTCAGCGCGTTGCCGAGCTGTTCAGCCCATTGCAAGATCAACGGGGTGGAGAGCGGGGTCTTTTGTTCCACCATGGTGCGCAGGTTCTCGCCGGGAATGTAATCCATCACCAGGTACTGGCTGTCGTTTTCGGTAAAGTAATCGATGACCCGCGGCAGGTTGGGATGTTTGAGAGAAGCCAGCAGCCGGGCTTCTCGGATGAACTGCGCGCTGGCGTGGGGGCTCAGGTTATGGTTGGCTTTAACCGCCACCTGGTTTGCCAGGCTCTGGTCTTCCGCCAGGTAGACTTCGCCCATTCCACCTTTGCCTAGCAGATTGATGACCTTGTATCTTAATTTGAGTATGAAGCCGGAATCCAAGTCAGTCATTTGTGGGCCTCTTAGTTTTATCTTGATTAATCATACACAATAAATCAAAATTCGTGATGATATCTCGCTTCGTCTTGATCTGAGTTTAAATTCCTTCGTGGAATCAACAACCAGAACGTTGGAATACTTGAGGCTTTCCAGGATGGTTTTTTATATATATTATTCATGTGAGGGGAGCGGATGGGACGCTGCCTGGTTGATTGCGATGGCTTTGCTGCTTCTCATATAGCATACTTCAAAAGGGATGCAATAAAACAGCCTGTGAACATCTTGGGGATGGCACTGCTGCTGTATTACCTGGCGATTTTGTTGATGAGCCTGTTTCGCGCGCCTCACCATCAACAGTGTAACGACAGCGCCAATCGATTGTTTACCCAAATGCTGCCACTGTTCGTGTTATTCCTTACCCTGCTGTTTGAACAAGTGTTCACTGCTTCAAGTTCTAAAACAACAAAGGGGGAACTTCCAGGGATCCCAGCTGATAGACTCACGCCCCCAACATGATTTTCCTCAACTCCGCCTGGGCCAGGTCGCGCAGCGGATATTCATAATCGGAATTATCGGCGTACGTGAAGTTTCCGTCGTTATCCCGATAGAATGCTTTTCTGAAGGGGTCGCGGCTGGCGAACTTTTCCAGTACGGGCAGCACATCTGGCGTACCCATGGTACCTAAAACGCGGATCATCCTTTCACGCAGGCCGTCATCTCCTAACTTAAACAAATGCGCCAGGGTTGTTTCGCTGGTTAGCGCGTGATCTACCAGCAGGTGATCGATGATGGAAAGGGTGTTGAATGGGATGGCAGCGCGGTTTTCCTGACCCGGGATGAGTTCAAGAATGTTCCAGTCCTTCTCGTTGTTGGCATAACGGATGTGGTCATCGATGCTTCTCAGGATCGTGTCATCCACAACGGGAAGTACACCGCCTGTAAGGTGGATCACCATTTTGATATCCGAAATGTCCTTTGGCTTTGCAGGAGGGCTTGCCGGTTGAACCGGTGATGCGCGGGTAGCGGGCTCGACTTTCCTGACAAAGAATCCGCGTAGTGCCGCGAATAGCGCCATCACCAGCATCACCACTCCTATGACTCCAAAGAAAACTCCTGCCACAGGCAGCATTGTGGTGAGTAATTCAGCAAAACCCGGGAATTTGAACACTGTTTTTGATTCAACCGCCCAGAAAGCGAACCCGGTAAATATGGCTCCCCAAAGCAAGTTCGGAAAAATACGGTCCCAGCGTGCCTGGTTACAAAAGCGGCAGACCAAACAGGAATTATTAATCGAGTGACCGCAATTGGTGCAGGTTGATTTCATTGCCAATCCGTCCTCCTGTCTATAAAATCGAGGTGACCTGTGTCTGTGCACGAATTATTGAAAAATCAGTAGTAAATAGATTATTGCACAGAACAACCTGTTCTGCGCAAATTAGGACTGGTATCTTGGGGACCTAAGTCAAATAGAAAATCCCGGGTAGGAATGCGAAATAGCGCGCCCGGGAGGAGTGGTTGTGCCTCTTGTTTTATGAGGGACTTACTTGGCGGTCGGTTTCTTTTCTTTAGGCTTCAGGCGTCTCAGAATGAACCCGACGATAAATATCGCCAATCCAATGAGTATTCCTGCCAACTGCGCCGAGTTGAAGCCCGGATAGCTGCCGATACCGATGACATCAGCCAGCAGTGATAACCCCATCATGATCAAACCCGCGAACATCCCAACGTAACTTACAGTTTTTCTGGACAAGGCTTCCTCCTTAATTCAATATCACTATGATAGCACAGGTCACTTTGGTCGATAATCACAACATTGTTAACTGGTAATCTAAAATCAAGCCGCGATGGCTGTTTTTGGTTTTTATTCACTCGTCCGCGCAAAAGTACGCGGGGTGCTTGACGACGATCCCCTGGGATTGGTCGTACTGGTCGTTTATCATCATGCGTCCCAGCCGCGACCCGTACGCCAGCAGGCGGTCCATCTGGCTGACGTCGTCCATCTCGATCGTTTCCCTCAGATTCAATTGGAAGCGCCGGAAATCGAGCTGCGGAAAATAAGTATTCACCAGGTGCACTTGTTGATCGAATGCCGATTGGCTGAACACACCCAACGTCGGGCCGATCCACTGCCAGCTCCACAGCCGCCGCACCCTGTCGCCCAGTAGAGAATTCGGTTCGCGCCCGGTACCTATGCTGATTAATGTGGTCTCGTTCAAGTCCCAGTTGAGGCATTCTTTTGCCTCGTATGCAGCGATGTAACATGGGTTGCCGTAGGAGCCCACGCCGCCGTCGATGTAGCGGTTTTCAACGATAGGGAAGTAAGTGGGCACGGTACAGGAAGCCTGCACCGCCTTGGCCACCGGCCAGTCGGCGTACTCCGCCTTCCAGGGTTTCACAAAGCGGGTGCGGTTCTCCTCAAGGTCGTAGGTGGTGATCACCAGGTCGGTGCGATCGTACGCGCCCCAGAAATCGCCCATCTTCTGTTCACCGAAATGCGTGCGTAGCGCGTGCTCGAGCGGTTGCGCAGCGTAGCGGTAGCGAGTGAGTGGAAAAACGCGCTTGCGTAGTGAATCCGGGAAGACCGTTTCCCCCAGGCTGCGGTAGAGCTGCGTCATCTTGCCGGCGGAAATCCCGCTGGCGATGCCCGCGGCGATGATCGATCCGGTGGAGGTGCCCACCACCAGGCGGAAGATATCGTGCACGGAGCGCTGCAGGTAATTCTCAAGCAGGGTCAGCGCCTGGGTTACCATCAGGCCGCGAATGCCGCCTCCGTCGATTGCGATGGCCACGTTTCTACGGAAAGGTTTCATGTTGTGCCTCTTTCTTTCTCACTGCTGCCGTTGTCAGTAAATACGTTGCAAGAATAAAGCCATCGATTTATCAGAGAAAAGGACAGAACTCCCTCCAAAAAACTCACCGGAACGCTAGATTGTAGTAAGTTGTATAATGCACTTAATAATCAAAAACCCTCGACAACGCGCACATATTGAACATTATCCAACAGGGCGGAAATAACAGCGGTCCGGAGGGACAAAATGAAAAACCCCTTGATCAAGGCATTGTTTGTGGTTGTTTTGATCACCCTCGTGGTGATCACTTCATGCGCCAAACCGGCGGAGAAGACCACCGCAGTGATTCCAACCGGGCAACCACAGGTGGATACCCCGGTTCCTGCCGCGCAGGAGAAGGTAGAAACGCCGCTTCCTCCGGGCGATACGCAGGCGCCGCTGGGTGAAACGCCGGAACCCGGCAGGGTGCTGCCGCTAGCCGGAACGGTGATGCGTTGGATCGACAGGAGCGATTTTGTCTTTGTTCCAGGGGGAGCCTTCATCATGGGGGCGGAAAGCGAACTGCTTGCGGATTTCAGCCCGGCGCACGAGGTGACCATTTCCGGGTTCTGGATCCAGCAGGCTGAAGTGACCAATCAGCAGTATGCCCAATGTGTGGCGGCGGGCGAATGCACGCCCCCGGCGGTCGAGGATAATGAATTGTTTCGTTATGGAGATCCCCGTTTTGTCAATTACCCTGTGGTCGGGGTGGATTGGTACCAGGCGGAAGCGTATTGTACCTACATCAACAGCCGCCTGCCAACTGAAGCCGAATGGGAACTAACCGCGCGTGGACTGGAAAGTCTCCCCTATCCCTGGGGCAAAGAGGCACCGACCTGCGACCTGTTGAATTTTGATAACTGCCTGGACCCTTCAGAGCCTGAAGACGTGCGCTCCTACACCAACGGCGCCAGCCCATACGATGCGATGGATATGCTGGGAAACGTGTATGAATGGTTGGGGGACTGGTACCAGAAGGATTATTACCAGTCTTCACCATCCAACGATCCCGAGGGTCCGGATAACGGAATCGAGAAGGTCTATAGGGGAGGAAGTTATAAATCCCCAGTGAATTTGACGAGCCCGATCCTGCGCTTCTTTGATAAACCCGAAATCCATTCTGAAGAACTGGGATTCCGCTGTGTGCTGCTGGGCACCGGGTCGGACGGCCTGCCCGCCGCAGATGGTGGTGATAACAGCTTCTACCCGCCGCCCTGCCAGGTGGTCGCGCAGGCAAATCCCGGCCTGGTTACAGGTGCCACGATGACCCCCTTCCCGGCGTGTGAGCCGGCATCAATCTCGGGGTTTTGTTACTGGGCTGGTAAAGTGCAAGGAGCGGTATCCGGGATAAAAATCAGTTTGGCCAACTGTTATGCTGATAATGTGCTCAACCCGCTTACAGGGAACGGCACTCCGCTGGATTGCATGATTTCTGGAGAGAACCCAAAATTCTACAAATGCGATCCTCCACCGGGTTCCGCCCAGGGATCTGTGATTGAACTATCTTATTGTCACGATCTCCCTCCAATCAATCCGAGCTACAAATGTCCGGCCGGATACTTTAAATATTCCGGGGATACTTTCTGCGAACCCCTCGGTTTCTGGCTTCCCCAGCAGCCCTGTCCGGAGGGATTTCAAGCCTACGGTCAGAAAAGCTGTGTGCCTGAATGGAAGGAATGGGACGATGGCTGCCCGTCTGGTTTTATGGTAGTTGTATCAGGCGGCGGGACGACTTGCCATCCGATGAATCAATGCCTGCTGTACGAAGCGCCCGAATCCTGTGAAAAACTGGTTTGTCCGCAGGGGCAAACCTATGATCCGACCCACCAATGCTGCGCGGAACCCGGTCCGCCGCCGAAGACCTGTCCAATAGGATGGGCGTATAACGGGGCTGGAGATTTCTGCTATGTTCCGGAGCGCTGGCCTCAAAATTGCTTTACCAGCAAGGTACAAATACCCTATTGCCCAACCCTTACGCCCACGCCTACCCCCACGCCAGAACCGGAAATTCCTCCGCCTCCGGATAAGAACTGCTCGAATTACAGCCAAAAAGATGCTTGTTTGGCCAATAAGTGTAAATGGGAGCAGACCATTGGTGCAATTGGCGGCAGCTGTGTGAACCCATGAGGATGTGGTGGATGGTGTGAATCATAACCCGGTGCCAACCAGGAGATGACGAAAAGAATATTCACGAAGCCTTTCCATCTTAGGAATTGCACAAGTATTCACATTCTACGTGGATTGTCGGATATTTAGCTGTTTCTGCGGTTAAAATGGGAACATGGTACCTTCACCCATTAATTCCACCAGGGTTCACACGCAACCACAAACCTGGCCGGAACGTTACAACGTGCGCGCCGAGGTACGCTACCAGCAGCGCCGTGCAGCCCGCGCCGGGGTGATGCAGGTCATCGCCTTCCAGCCGGAGATGAGCGCTGAGGAAGTGCATGCCTTGCTCGAGCCTTTGGGTTACACATGCGACTCCCCCGGTTACCAGCACCTCGCCGGGCAGGCGCGCGATACCTTCTCTCTGCCGCAGGCCGAGGCGCTGGCGGCATACCTTTCCAGGCGCCCGGGGACGACGGCGCGCGTGCTGCCCGCCAGCCTGCCGCTGCCTGTGCTTTTAGGCGCCAGCGAGGTCCCATCGCTGCCATCGTTCAGAGACGGCATCGTCTACCGGCTGTACACAGAGCGCGGGTATGATTTGCCTTTCAAGGCGGTGACGCTCAACATGAAAACCTTCATCGCCATGGCGCGGCTGTTCAGCGAGTTCCGCGGCTACGAGCAGGGCAATTGAACGTTTTTTTCACAACGGAGACCTGATATGATACAACTGCTGCCCGCTGCACTCTCAGACCTTGACGAGGTATTCGCTTTCCAGCTGGAATGCGACCGCGCAGAATTCGGCGAGGAGGATTCGAGCCGCGAGGACCTGGAGGAACTGTGGAGCGAGATCGACCCGGCGCGTGACGCCTGGCTTGCCCGCGATCCCAACGGCAGGCTCATCGGCTATGCCTGCGTTTCGC
>CAYMGO010000047.1:0-14284 GCA_964390015.1 uncultured Anaerolinea sp.
GGATTCTGGGTGGCAATCACCAATCCAACCCCGAAGGCGCGCGCCTGTTTGAGCAAGCGCAGCAGCACCGTTTTGGATGGTGGGTTAGGAACCGGGCTGGAAGCCGGGGGCAAGTAGCCCATGATTTCATCAAAGTACAGTATAGCGCGCAGGTTGCCCGTGCCGCGCTGACCGCGCATCCAGCTTTCAACAGCGGCAAAGAGCAGGGTGACAAAAAACATGCGTTCGTTCTCACTCAGGTGCGCCAGGTAGAAAATCGAGTGGCGGGGCTTGCCATCGGTGGTATAGAGCAGGGCGCCTACGTCCAACGGTTGCCCCTGCTGCCACACCTGGAAGGAAGGCGAGGCGAGGAAGTTGTTAAGGAGCAGCGCCAGGTCGAAGCGGTCCTTCTCGGGGAAGAAAGAATCCATCGGGAACGCGCCGAGCCTATCCATGGGTGGACTTTGAACCTGCAGGATCAGGTCAGTGAGCGAGAGTGAATTAGAATTCATCCAGGCGTTTTCAATGAGGCTAGAAAGAAGAATGTGTTCGCGTGATCTCAGGGGGTCGATATTGTTTAACCCGATCAACCCCAACACCGCGGTGACCGTGGTGGAGATGCGCTCCCGAAGCACTTCTGAATTTTCATTGAATGGGATCTCAGGTGCCTGAAAAGATGCGAGGATGTTCACCGGGATGCCGGATGTAGACCCTGGAGAGTAAATCGCGTAATCGACAGCATCAGTCAGCACCTGCAGCTGTTCCTTACCGATTCCCCAATCTGCCAGGCCTTTGCTCCAACGGGCGGCGGTCTCTTCCGCAAGTTGATCAACTGACTTTCCCTCCCGCCGCGCGGCTTCCGGGTCGATCCAGGGTTTAAAATCTGAGGGCTGCTGATTGGGGAAGTGTAGCACCATGTTGGTGAGGTCACCCTTGGGATCGATGATGATCGCCGGGGTCTTTTGCAACGCGGCTTCTTCGAGGATGCCGATGCCCAAACCGGTCTTGCCAGAGCCGGTCATACCGATGACCACGCAGTGGGTTGTCAGGTTGGCGGGATCCAGCAGCACATCTTCGCTAGAGGGTCCCTTGGTTTTTGGATCGTAAACTCTTCCGATGAAGTAATTTGAATTTTCTGGAGACATGATTTCCACCACCTGTTTTTCTTTTTATTATAGATGAAATCGCTGGATTTTCCAACGAACGGCAATCAGCGTTTTGGCCCGATTCTTGTATCTATTTCTAAACCATATGTCATTTAGATCAAGGACACATTTTGTTTAACCTCGAACTCCATCCCATCCACCTGCGCGGCGGCAAGGCTCAAGAGACCCTACCGGGACTCATCGCGCTGGCACCCCCGCGCAGATGCGCCAGGGGGCGAGAGGTTGACCAGCTGGTGGCGCTGGTAGACCTGAGTGGAAAAACAAGCATCACCCCTGAGGCGTTGAGTGAGTGGATGATGAAAAAGGCTGCGTTGTTCTACAGCACACCCGGGTCCACGACCAATGCCATGCGCATGATGGCGGAATCCATCAACAATGAACTACTCGACAGGAACCTGAAGAAAGCCGCCGATGGAAGCCAGGTAAATGGTTCGCTATGCATGGTTGTACTGCGTAAGGATGTGGTTTACTCGTTGATCATCGGGCAGGGGCGCGTTTACATCCTGGAGGGGGAGGCGGTGATCGAGCTGGAGGATCACGAGAACCACCCACGCGGGCTGGGGGTAAACCAGTCGCTTACCTGTCTCTTTTCTCAAAGCAATATCAGCAACGGCGCTTCAATATTGATCTCCCCGCTGGTCAGTCCGCAATGGACTCCCGCTTACCTCGCTGGCGCTGGAACGCTGCCGGTAGATGTGCTTGGGCGCAGGCTGATGAACCAGCATCCAGCTGACCTGCGTGGATTGTTGCTGCATCTGGCAGAAGGCAACGGGAAGATCACGATTACTCCGCTTGCCCGAGACTTACCAGTGACGCAGGATAATTCACCTGCTCAAGCCGCAGCATCTGAACAACCCGAGACTGGGGACACACTGCAGCCGGCGTTGATTGACCTGGAGAAGGCGGTATCGATTCCCCCTCAGATATCCATCCCAACAGTTGTCGAGGCCGAACCAGAAGGCGCAACACAAACGCCGCTCCATAATAAAGCCCTTGCAGCGGCTACTACAACTGCTGCGATGACAAAAAAAGATAAAGCGGAAACAGCGCAAGGGCAGAAGATCTCTGCGCGTGAAAGACGGAAAACAACAGCCATACCGCAGATAGACCGAGAAAAACTGAAAGCCCAGGTTGGCAGTGCCGTTGATGTTGTGGATGATGTGCAGGAAAAAGTGAAGCAGGGTAGTTCATCATTCTTCTCTAAGTTGTTCCCAGCTGAGGGAGGAACCCCCCGTTCGCTGCTGCTCCTGCTCGCCATCGTCATTCCCCTGGTCGTTGTCGCCGCAGCTGGTTCGGTTTACCTGCGCCGCGGACGATCCCAGCAGTTCAATTATTACTACCAGCAGGGGCAGCAGTACGCCATCCAGGCGGAAGCACAAAAGGGTGACGAGATCATGCGTCTGTTCAACCTGCAGGCAGCCAGCATGTACCTGGCAAAGGCCTCAGAATTCGGTCAGACGGCCGAGTCAATTGCGTTAACCACCTCCATCCAGGCTCAGTTGGACGCGGTCCAGGGTGTGGTGCGGCTGGAACTCGCGACCCTCAACATGAACGATGTGCTTGGTAAGGTTAACATCTCGCAAATGGTGGCCACCACCAACGATTTGTACTTGCTGGATGAGGTTTCAGGTAAGGCGCTGCGTTTCACACTTTCCGGCAATACTTATATAAAAGATGACGCCTTTGATTGCGGACCTAACCCCGATAACCCGTTGAACAGTATCGGCAAGCTGGTGGATTTGCTTCCACTGCCCGGCGGCAACTCGTTTGGCGCCACGATCTTTGCCATTGACGCGTACGGCAACATCGAATTCTGTATCCCGGGCAAATCCGGTACCATTTCTTCGCTGATCGCGCCTGATGCCGGCTGGCAGGGGATAAAAGCCATCTCGATGTTTCAGAATTCCCTATATGTTTTGGACCCCGGTAACAATGGGGTGTTCATTTATCCCGGCAAGGGCATCCTATTCGAGGACAAGCCCACCTTATTTTTTGACAACGTGATCCCATCGCTTGGAAACGCCGTGGATATGGAGGTCAATGCGGATGAACTTTACATCCTGCGTGACAACGGCGAGATGGTTGAGTGCACCTACAGCCACATAAAAGATTACAAGTTGACCGAATGTGAAGACCCCGCGCCGTACAGTGACATGCGCAGCGGCAATGAGCCACAGGCGATCAACTTCCCTGACGCACAGTTTGTGCAAATGCGCCTGACAGCCGCACCGGATTCCTCCATTTATCTACTGGATACACACGGCAGCAGTTTGTTCCACTTTAGCCTGCAGCGCAACCTGCAAAAGATCATCCAGCCGTTATTTGGCGATCCGGGGTACAGACCTAAAGTGGCCGCCAGCAGCATGGCCATCTCACCCGGGAAAATGGTGTTTCTGGCGTTTGGCAACCAGGTGTACTTCGGCGCTTTACCCTGATGTAAATCGAATTTTAAGCGATGATACTGAGCGGCACCGGGATGAAGGTGAGGATGAAGATCACCAGTGCCAGCACTCCCAGTGCTTTGCGCGCTGGGTCGAGCTGCGTGATCTGGTCCAGCGGTTCAGCGTAAACCCTGCCGAATAGAAAGACCAGCACAGCCCACAACCACCAGCCGGACCATACGAACCCCAGTCCCACCAGCACCACCAGGATCAGTGGAAGAATTCTGCGCGACCATTTGGTTCCGAACAAGAGTTGGAAGATGTGCCCGCCATCAAGTTGACCGGCGGGGATGAGGTTGAGGGAGGTGACCAATAACCCGGCCCAGCCAGCCCAGGCTACGGGGTGGATCATCACATCCAGCCCGCCCAGGGGGAAAGGCTGGCCAGTGAAAAAGTAGCGCAACCAATACAACAGCGGTGTGGCATCACCGTAACTGGCAGGTTGCGGCAGAACCTGGCCGAAAGTGACGAATTTGAGGATGAGATAGGTGAGGGAGTTTCCTTCCATCTGGATTCCCTGGCCTGCCGGAAAACTCAATGGGATTACATCCAGCCGCGAAAGCGACAGACCGATGAGAATGACCACAATGGAGACGATGTAACCGGCGATCGGTCCGGCCACACCGATGTCCATCAGCACGCGCCTGTTGCGTGGGATTTCCTTCATGTTGATGAAGGCGCCCATGGTTCCAAGCGGCGTGAAAGGCAGGGGAATAAAAAACGGCAGGGTGACGTGCACACCGTGCGCGCGTCCGGCGAAATAATGACCGAACTCATGGGCGGCGAGAATGGCCAGCAGGCTGACCGCGAATGGCCACCCTGCCTGGACGAGTTGGATAGCGGCGCTAACCGGTTGGGAGGAAAGCTCGCCCTCAATACTGGTCAACCCGCCGGAGACGAGCACGCTCACCAGTGTGAGCAGGAACATGATCAGGTTCACCAGGGGACGGCCTGGTTTGGGGTCGGGCAGGGCGTTGACCAGGTAAACCACCTGTTTTCCGTCCTCCACCCTGAATAGCGGGATCAGCTGGTACGCTTTGACCATTTCGCTTAACTGGTCGTACGCGGCTGTGGAATCCTGGATCACCAGGCGGCCGCGGTAGCGCACCCGGTAAGCCTGCTGCGAAGTGCCGTATGTGATGTCTTCGATCAGGAAAACCCGGCGCACAATATTATCCAGGATCTCCATGTTTTCGGTAAAATCCACTGTTACTCCACTTTAACGATAAGGCGGGAATGGATGGGAGTCGAACCCACCGCGGCCCGCGTAGCGACCCGCCACCGATTTTGAAGACCGGGGAACCCACCGGGACTCATCCACTCCCGTGGTTAAGAATACCGCAGCCAATTTGATTTGACAAGGTTTATGATGTACAAACACGGGTTTCGTATTAGAAAATGGCCGGGAAGGTCGCGGTCAACCATGTTGCCAGCTGCAACACCACAACACCCGCAAGGATGCCCAGCAGCATTCCAGCAATAACATCAGAGAGGTAGTGCACTCCCATCCACACGCGTGCCAGGCTCACCAGTGGTGCCCACACCAGCAGGATCAACCCGAACCATAAAGGTCCGATGGCCAGTGCGATTACCGCCAGCATGGCCGTCCTGGCGGCATGACCAGAAGGAAAAGAATGCGGATCGGTGTTGCGGTAAATGGCACCCCACTTGCCTTCAGGGCGGCGGCGGCGGATGGTGAACTTTATAGCGAGAACGACCAGCGCCAGGCCAACTGCGCCGGCGGCCATCAGTGCCGACATGTGGTGCCACAGCCCATCAGTGAGAAGCCAGATAATGAACAATCCCAACAGGATGAACCAGGAATCTCCGGAATGCGCTAAGAAAACCGCGAAAGGTTTCAACCGCGATTGTGGATTGGTGAGGCGCAGGTGGTTGGTTAACTCAATATCCTGTTGCAGCAGTTGATTAAATCGCATAGTGCAATTCTACCGCAACAGGTCTTCTTCAACGATTCTGTGCTGGAAAGGTTTATCCACATCCATTCCGATCTCAGCGAAAGGCATTTTCACGGCTTTACCACTAATGCCCAGTTTTTGGCAGACGCGGGATGCGCCGTCATCCAGGTTCAACCTTCCTGTTACCAGTAGCACCAGAGTGCCCCAGCCGATCAATGATGCCTGTTTGACGGGATTCTTGCGGTTGCGGATCAATTCCGACCAGGCGCTGTCTGGTTCCAGCGCAGCCTGTTTTCTGACGCAGTTCACATCTCCACCACAAACCGGGCCATCCTTGAGTTTTACGTAAGTCCGCCTGGAGTCCGGGAAGCGCTTTTCCATGGTGTTTTTTTCAACCACAGAGTAGTAAACATCGAATGCCCTCTCGTTGAAAGTGCGGATGCACTGGTCGATTATGGCAGCGGTGACCGCGGGGATATCAGCAGATACCGTGAGCATGTGCGTATCAGTAGGGTTGGTCTGCGCGAAGTGTTCGGCTCCCTGCTTGATGTTCTGCAGCAGTGATCCGGCATCCGGCAGGAATTGCAGCTCTTTGCTACAGGAAAGCCCGATTGACTCATTCAACCCGATGATCGCGACAGAGTTGGTGAGTTCCGAGCCTGAAAGCGCGTCCAACACCCACTGCGCCATCGCTTTGCCGGCGATGAGGGTCATCGACTTAGGCTGGTTTCCAGCGAGGGGATACAGGGGGTCGGTTTTTGAGATACCACCACCAGCGAGCACAAGCACGTCCATTTACAGCTCCTTGACCTGGGGTTTTAACGGGATTTGACTGATCACCTCTTCCATCAGCTCGAAGTAATTTCCGGGTTGGCTGTAATCCACCGGTTCTTTTCGGCCGAGCGCGGCAACGATGGCGGCTTCAATCATGTTGGTACCGAAAGAACGTCCGTCGATGATGGGGGTGGTGGTGATCAGGTATTTTATACCGGCTGACCGGAAGAAATCCTGGTCGGCGGGGGTGGTGGTGTTGGTGACGATCACCCTGCCGGGCAGCTTCTCGGGCATGTGTCGCCAGAGGTAGTGGCAATCCCCGGAGACGACGGTTGCCCATTCAAAAAACTCCGCGAAGCGCGGCTGGCGCACGGATTGCTTTTCGCCGGTGGGATAGATTAGTGAAAATGGCAGACGGCTAAACACCGGGACCAATGCATTTGCCAGCCGACCTAGTGCCTTTTGACTGCGGATTGGCACACCCAACCCGAGGGCGAACATGACATCTCCAAAAACGCACTGATAACCATCATCCAGGAAAGCCTGCGCGGTCCCCCAGCGGTCGAGCGCGACCGCAACAAATGCCCTTTTATCCTGCACGTAACCCGCGAGTTCATTACTGATCACAGAGGTTATCTTTTTCTCAAGGGTCATTTTCAGCCCGGTGCCATCCACAACCGGGGTTAGGTGCACATTTTTGATCAGGGAAAGAACGGAATGCATGGGGGTCCATTTATCATCGAACATTAACCCCAGCAGCGCCCCCCCCACACCGAATGCGTCCACCTTGCCATCCAGTTCGGTGTAAAGGGCGGTTGCTTTTTCCATATCGCCATCGGTGCCGATTCGTTCCATCTGGATGGTCTCACCAAGCAGGTTGATTTCGACAGTTTTGTTGCGGTTCGATGACCCAAGGCTGATGCTGACAGCTCTTTTCATAAAAATCCTCAGTACTTTATGGTTAATTTGGCTTGTTCACAAAATTGATCACAACATCACAGTGACGTGGAGGCTCCACGAAAGGATGGTCACTTTTGTAAAACCATTCCATATGATAAAACCCGGTAAATGAACTTTAGTAATGATAATCGCGCCCCGGAATTATACCCTGCCTCGATTGGTTATCTTTTTCTTTGTTAACCCGGTTTTGGAAATATTTTCTGCTGATGTTGATTTAATTTACGAATATAATTACTATGATTCAGCAAACGGGGAAATACTGTTTATTGTCTTTGTTTGGTTGAGTGTAGAAACACATACGAAAAAAGCAGCGCACGTGGTTTTAAAGACTGGTTCCATTGAATTCTGGTGAGTTGGAGGAGGGTATGATCTTTTATCTCTTGGTGGGAGTGGGCATCCTGGCCTGTGCAATCCTGTCTGTCACCTCCCGCCGCATGCTGATCTCCGCGATCTGGCTGGCATTAACCAGCGCGCTGGTTGCGGTGATGATCTACCTGCTGGGAGCGCCGCATATCGCGGTGATCGAATTGAGCGTGGGAGCCGGGCTGGTAACCGTGCTCTTTGTCTTTGCCATCAATATCGCGGGCGAAGACACCACCCGATTGAAGTCGCTCATCCCCATGCCTGTGGCCATCGGCGCAGTTTTGCTGGCAGCTGCGCTCGGGCTGGTGCTCATCCTGCGAGCGAGTGGTAGCGTGGCACTGACCGAACCCCTTCCTGACAGTTCCGCCATCTTGTGGGAATCGCGATACGTTGACCTGCTGCTCCAGGTGGTGCTCATGTTTGCCGGCGTGCTGGGAGTGATCGGGCTGTTGGCTGACAAGGTCAAGCCACATCACGAGGAGGGATCAGAATGAACCTGCCTATCCCTATGATCATCCTTCTCACCATTTTCTGCCTGGCTGGCACGGGTTTGTATTGCCTGCTGATCACCCGCAACCTGATCAAGGTTGTGATCGCGCTCCAACTTATCGTAAAAGGAGCGGTGCTGGCGTTCATCCTGGCAGGTAACCTGACCGGCAAAATGAACACAGCCCAAACCCTCGCCCTTACCGTGATCGTAGCGGATACGATCGTGGCGGTGGTGGGGCTTTCACTGGCTGTCCAGATACGGCTGCGAACGGGCAACCTGGACATCAAATCGCTTTCGAGCCTCAAGAGGTAACCCATGACAATGGCAATGATCGCTGTAATGATTGGTGTACCCTGGCTCGGCGCGCTTGTGGTATGGCTGGTGGGTGACGCCCGTGAGAAGCTGCAGCACTGGCTGGCAGTCATCTTTTCCGTGATCGCCGGCGCGGCTTCGATCGTTCTGATCCCTGATGCCACCAGTGCAACTGTCGTCAACATCCCGATGGGGGGCGCGTTCGGTGATTTTACCTTTGTGCCTGACGGATTGGGCGTTTTCCTGAGCGTCATCGCGACAGTGATCGGCAGCCTGGCGGTCATCTTCTCGACCAGCTACATGAAAGGCGAGGCGTCGCTTGGCCGTTACTACGCTTTCGTTCTGTTTTTCATCGGCGCGATGGTGGGGTTGGTCCTTTCCAGTAATCTCCTGCTGATCTTCTTCTTCTGGGAGATCACCGCTCTTTGTTCCTACGCCCTGATCGCTTTCCATAATGATGACCCGAAGGCGGTGCGCGGCGGCATCAAGGCCCTGATCATCACCTCGATAGGCGGTGTTGGACTACTGGTGGGAGCGCTGGTGTTGTTTGCGTACACGGGTAGTTTTGATATCAATAATTTCCTGGCTGCGAATACACCGATTCCCGCCAACATCCTCTCGCTGCTTGCGTTTGGTTTCCTCATCGCGGCAGCGGCGAAATCCGCTCAATTCCCGTTCCAAACCTGGCTGCCAGACGCCATGGAAGCACCCTCACCCATCAGCGCACTCATCCATGCGGCGACGATGGTGAATGCAGGGGTTTACCTGCTGGCGCGTACCTTCCCGGTATTCCAGGATGTACCATATTGGCGCGAAGCGGTAATGATCGTGGGCACGCTGTCGGCCATCCTGGCAGCGGTGATGGCGCTGACCGCCAACGATCTGAAACGGGTGCTGGCGTACTCCACCGTGAGCCAGCTGGGCTACATGGTTTATGCCATTGGTGCTGGTAGTGTGTTCGCCAGTCAATTCCATCTTTTCAGTCATTCAATCTTCAAAGCACTACTCTTCCTTGCTGCCGGTGCTGTCATCCATTCCATTGGCACGCGTGACATGATGGAAATGGGCGGTGTGGGTAAGAAGATGCCGCTGGTGAAATGGGTATTCATCGTTGGTTCGCTGGCGTTGGCCGGCTTGCCCATTTTGAACGGTTTCTGGAGCAAAGAATTGATCCTGGAAGCCGGACTCAAAGGTGGACCGACCTGGTTGTATGTATTGATGGTCATTGTGGCAGGTCTCACCGCGCTTTACACAACGCGCTGCGTGTGGCTGGTGTTCTTTGGGGAGCCGCGTTCTGAATATCATGTGCATCCGGCAGGCATGGGGATGAAGGTGGCGCTGATCCCGCTGGCACTGGCAGCACTGGTGAGCTGGATCGCGGTCGGTCCTTTTTCCACATTGTTGGGAACTGGCACACTTCCCTTCCACGATATAGAAGGAATTACTCTCGCGGCACTGTTCCACGAGATTCTGACCTTGCCAACGTTGATCGCTTTGATCGTTATTGCGCTTGGCATTTTCTTGTGGTTCTCGCGCAACAAAATGGAAGGTTTGAGCAACGGAATGCGCAGCATCCGCTGGGCTTCAGAGAAAAGTTTCGGCTTCGAGGCTTTGAACACTGCTTTTATTGAAGTGACGAACAACATCGCCGAGGCGTTACGCGCCACGCAAACCGGGATAATGAACTGGAACGTGATGGCCATCGCCGCTTCCCTGATCATCCTGTTCGCGATCATTCTGGTGGGAGGCTGAGATGAATTCATCATTGTTATTCCTGAGCCTCATCATTCTGCCATTCGTGGCTGCTGTGATCATCTATCTTACCGGGAGGATCTCTTTACGTGAGGAAAAGGTTTGGGGCTTCAGCATTGCCAGGGCTTTAGCGGTATTCACCCTGTTGATCGAAGGCTGCCTGTTGTATTTCGTCGTCAGGGCGGCGCTCCAGGCTGGCGGGGTTTTCCTGGATGTCGGTGAGGTCAGCCTGATGCTGGACGGTATTGGATTGTTGCTGACGGCTGTTGTGCTGCTGCTGGGCTTGATGGTGACGCTCTTTTCAGTGGATTACATGGCGGGTGAAAAGGGAGAGGAGAAGTATTACGCCCTTCTCCTGTCTACCATTGGCTCCATCATTGGGCTGGGTTTATCGTTTGACCTGTTTACGTTGTGGATCTGGTTTGAAGCGATGGCCGTCAGCACCTTCCTGTTGGTGGCATTCTACAATGATGAGCCCCCTTCACTTGAAGCCGGTATCAAGTACCTGGTGCAATCCGCAGTGGGTTCCGCGCTGGTATTATTTGGGATCGCGCTCATTTTCTCCCAGACCGGCTCCACCAGTTTCTCGTATATCTGGCAAGCCGCATCCATGGATACGCCTTTGATGCTAGCCGGTGGCATTTTGCTGATTGTGGGGTTCGGCGTAAAAACCGCGCTGGTGCCACTGCATACCTGGCTGCCGGACGCCCACTCGCAGGCCCCTTCAGGCATCAGTGCCATGCTTTCCGGCGTGGTGATCGAAGCGGGCATGATCGCCATGCTGCGCTCGCTGAGTTTTATGGGCAGGGTTGAGTTCAACTGGGGCGCGGTACTCTTGGCGTTTGGCTGCCTGAACATCCTCATTGGTAACCTGCTGGCGCTGCGCCAGACGGAGGTAAAACGTCTCCTGGCTTATTCCAGCCTGGTGCACGTGGGATACATGATGGTGGGTTTTGGTATTGGCTTCTGGTACGGACAGGCCAATGGCGCGACAGGCGGTTTTTTCCACCTGATTACACATTCCCTGATGAAAGGGCTGGCATTCCTCGCGGCTGGAGCGCTGCTCTACGCGTTGCACCTGAAAAACAATGAACATGTGCCGTTGACCCTTTCAGATCTCAACGGGGCGTCACGTAAGTACCCGGTGGTCGCGTTCGCGCTGAGCGTGGCCTTGCTGGCGCTTGGAGGACTGCCGCCACTGGCGGGATTCATGTCAAAATGGCAGATCCTTGTGGCGGGCGCGGCAGCCAAAGATACCCTGATGATCGTTGTGCTCATTTTTGTGGGATTGAACAGCGTCCTCTCGCTGGGGTATTATGCGCCAATGGTCAACCGTCTTTACCGCAGAGAGACATCGACAGCGGTCGAAAATGGTAAACCGATCCCGGTGACGATGATCGTCCCGCTGCTGGTGCTGGTGCTGGCCGTGGTGGTCATCGGCTTGTGGCCGGCGGCGATGGACTTCTTCACCACCAAAGCCACTGCCAGCCTTCTTTACCCATTCTTCTATTAGGAGACCGGACAGATATGCAGATCCTCACATCCCCTCCCATTTCACTCCTCATCTACTTCGTGTTGGTGACGCTTCTGTTCCTGGTGGGTAAAGCGCTCGCCGGCAAGGAGCATCCCACTCCTGAAAAATCAAGCCTCTACGGCAGTGGTGAAGAAGCTCCCACCTCATTTTCGTCCCCTGGTTATCGACCATTCTTCCTCATCGCATTCTTCTTTGCGATGCTGCACCTGGGGGTGCTGGTGATCGGCAGCGGGGGGTTTTCACCAAAACTCATCCCGTTTATCCTCGGATTAATTCTCACGCTTGTGGCGTTGATCCTGGGTTGAAGGGAATTTACTGGAGATTCTCATGGAAAATCCGATGCAAAATGTGATGGAAAAAGTGAAAACCTGGGCGAGGGTGAATTCCCCCTGGGCGATCCACTTTAATAGTGGTTCATGCAATGGGTGCGACATTGAGATCCTTGCCACACTGACACCGCGTTTTGATGTTGAACGCTTCGGCATCAAATTACAGGGAAGTCCACGTCATGCGGACGTGCTTATCTGCACCGGTCCGGTAACATTGCAGGCGCGCGACAGGCTGGTTCGCATATACGAACAGATGCCAGACCCCAAATTTGTGGTGGCGGTAGGGTCTTGCGGAATTTCCGGTGGTGTATTTGAAGGTTGTTACAACGTCGTCGGAGACATCAGCGAGGTGATACCGGTCAACGTGTACATCCCGGGCTGCCCGCCGCGACCTGAAGCCATTATTCACGGTATTGTGCAGCTACTGAAGAGCCTGCAGCCGTAACCGGGAGGAAACCATGGATACTCAAGAAGCACTTCAAAAAGCTGAAGAAATCCTTAAAGAACTGGCGCTCTCATTCAATCGCCCGGAGGAGAACCGGCTGGACGTGGTCATCAAAGCAGAGGACCTCAAGACAGCTGTAAAATCTCTTCTGTTGGAAAACCGTTGGGGGTATCTCTCAGCTATTACCGGCCTGGATAACGCGGAGTACGAGGTTGATGAGGTCACCAAAGAGAAGATGGCTATCGACGGAAAGGGAACGCTCGAGGCCTTGTACCACTTCGCGGCAGGAGCGGCCATCACCACGTTGCGGGTGATTCTGCCGTATCAAGCGCCAAAGTTGGATTCAATTTGTGATCTGATCCCCGCGGCTACTTTTTATGAACGAGAAGCGATGGAATTGTTTGGCATCATCTTCATGGGAACTCCGAATACCGATCACCTGATCCTGCCGGACAGTTGGCCGGAGGGGGTGTACCCGTTGCGCAAGACTTTTAAGGGTTTACACGAAAAAACACAGGGATAAGGAGGTAAAGCGATGGAAGAGCGACAGAAGATAGAAAAATTTGTGGTTCCGATTGGACCGCAGCACCCCGCATTAAAAGAACCCGGTCACTTTGAATTTACCGTGGAGGGAGAGGTCGTCACCAACGCCACCGCCAGGTTGGGTTTTGTGCACCGCGGCATGGAGAAAGGCGCAGAAGGCAGAACCTGGACGCAGGACCTGTACCTGATGGAACGGGTGTGCGGCATCTGCTCGCATGTACACGCACTGGCGTTCGCTCTGGGTGTAGAAAAGCTCGCAAACGTACAGGCTCCGCCACGCGCGCAAGCCATCAGGGAACTGGTTGCCGAACTAGAACGCATTCATAGCCACATGCTCTGGCTGGGAGTGGCGGCGCACGAAGGCGGCTTCGATACGCTCTTCATGCTCTCCTGGCGCGACCGTGAGACGGTGATGGACCTGCTTGAAACCATCAGCGGCAACCGGGTAAATTATTCAGCCAACGTTCTCGGCGGTGTCAAGGTGGATATCAACGACCGTCAGAAGGATGAATTGCTGCGCGGGATGGATTTCCTTGAAGAACGCTCGCAGCATTATTTGAAGGTGGTGACTGAAGACGATACCTTCCTGGGTCGTACGCGCAATATCGGTGTAATGAGCTTTGAAGAAGCAACACTTCTTGGCGCGATTGGCCCTACTGGCAGGGCTTCTGGCGTGCACCGCGACGTGCGGGTGGATTCGCCTTATGCCGGTTACCCGGATTTCCCGGTGAATATTGTTACCGCCACAGCTGGAGACCTCGAGGCTCGTTTCGTGGTGCGCATCAAGGAATTGTTCGAGAGCTACCGCCTGGTGCGCGAGATCGTGCAAAAGATTCCCCCGGGCGACCTGACGACGAAGATACCACGGCGCATACCCGAGGGAGAGACCGTCAGCCGGGTGGAGGCACCACGCGGAGAACTTTTCTACTATATCAAGAGCAACGGTTCTGATAAACCTGAACGCGTGAAAGTGCGCACCCCCAGCCTGTGCAACTGGGCATCCGTGCTGACGACGGCCATTGGCCACAAACTGGCCGATATGCCGATGATCCTCGCCGGCATCGACCCGTGCTTTTCGTGCAACGACCGTATGGTAGTATTGAACGCGCCTGATGGTCAATCGGTTTGGGATTGGGAAAAATTACGCCAATACGGAATCGAGTACTATAAATGAATGTGACATTTCCACCTTTACTCGCGTTGCTGCTCTTCCCCGGTGGGATTTTCCTTCTCACCAGCGGTTTGATCTTTGAGTATGTTGACCGCAAATTGATCGCGCG
>CAYMGO010000047.1:14384-18184 GCA_964390015.1 uncultured Anaerolinea sp.
ATCCTCTCACAGCCAATCGGCTTCTTGGCTGCGTTGATCGGGTTGATGGGCAAACTTGAACTCCCGCCTTTCGATGCGCCGGAAGCGGAAACAGAGATCGTTGCCGGCGCGCTGACAGAGTATTCCGGTCGCGGCTACGCACTCTTTAAGGTCGGGCGCGATGTGGAACTGGTGATAGGGCTGACGTTGATCGCGTCATTTTACCTGGGCGGTTTCAACTCCCCGCTGGACTTTCTCTGGAAAACAGTTGTGCTGCTGCTGATCACCGCCGCGCTTCAATCCCTCTTTGCACGGTTGCGCATTGATCAAACGGTGGGGCTTTGGTGGCGAATCGGTGCCATCCTTGTACTGGTGCAGATGTTGATGATCATCGTGGGTTCCAGCCTGGCGCCTTTTGTTGCCCGGCTGTTTGGAGGTTAGTATGCCGATAGGTTCAATGTTGGGCGACATCGTAAAATCGTTTTTCAAAAAACCTGTTACAGAAAAGTACCCGTTCGTGAAAACCGCTGCGCCTGAGAACCTGCGAGGTCAACTGGTGTGGAAGCCGGAAAACTGTTCAGGTTGCCAGTTGTGCATCAAGGATTGCCCTTCGAACGCCATCGAGTTAATCGTGATCGACAAGGTCAACAAGCGTTTTGTGATGCGCTACCACATGGATAGATGCACTTACTGTGCGCAATGTGTGGCGAGCTGCCGTTTTAATTGCATGGAAATGTCAGATGGTCAATGGGAGCTGGCTTCAACAGGAAAGGAACCATTCGAGGTTTATTATGGCAGGGATGAAGATATCCAATTCCTCCTGGAAAAAGCAGCTCTCGGAGAAACTGAAGAGCCTTGCCCCGAAGGATGATGCCAGGATCGCTATTGTTGGTGTAGGGGCTGAACTGAATGGCGATGATGCCATTGGATTGGCGACTGCGAAGAAGATCCTGCGCACCGCCAGGCATTGGCGGAATGTGCTGGTGTTGGAAGGGGGCACCCTGCCTGAAAGCACTTCCGGCCCGCTGCGTCGTTTCAAACCGGACCTGGTCATTTTTGTTGATGCCGCTGAGCTCGGAAAACCACCGGGTACAATTGAAACTGTGTTGCCTGAACGAATCAGCAGTGCTTCTTTTTCCACCCATTCCATGCCGTTGAAGATGATGATGGATTACCTGGCCGCGGAGCTGCACTGTGAAGTGCTGTTGCTCGGTGTGCAGCCTGAAACCGTTGATTTTGGCACGCCTGTGTCTGAAAACGGGAAGAAGGCCGCCATAAGCATTGCAGCAGAACTTTCGCGGCAAATTTCTAATGTGATCAAGTAGTAACTCAACTGGAAACATTAACCTCAAGAAACATGACTGACACGCCTGCACCGACCCCTACTCACAAGACCATCCTCGCGCTCATCCCTGCGTACAACGAAGCGGAACGCATCGCCGGGGTGATCACCCGCACCCAATGCAACCTGCCAGTGCTTGTAGTCGATGATGGCTCAACAGATGCTACGGCTGAGATCGCGCGCGAATTGGGTGCGACAGTGCTGTGCCAGGTACCCAACCAGGGTAAAGGTGCGGCGCTGCTTGAGGGCTTCAGGTACAGCATTGAAAATGGCTATGATGCCGTCATCACGCTGGACGCGGACGGTCAGCATGACCCGGAAGAGACACCCCTGTTCATCGACGCTTTTGAAAAAGGGGGAGACCTGGTAATCGGACGGCGGGATTTCAGGCAGATGCCTTTCCCGCGTAACCTTTCCAACACCATTGGCACCTGGCTGTTCTCTTGGGCGTTGGGGGAGCACTGTCCTGATAATCAATCCGGTTACCGGCTGCACTCACGGCGCATGGTTGAAGCTTCGTTGGAGAGTGCAGAGAAGAATTTCGAGTTCGAGGTGGAGATCATCACCCGTTGCGTGGAACTGGGGTATCAACTTTCCTGGGTGCCGATAAAGACCATTTACGCTGGCGAAAAAAGCCACATAAAACCACTGCGCCATATCCGCCATTTCTTCCGCCTGGTCCGCCTGACGCGTCGACGTATAAAGCAAACAAAGCAATCCCGCTTTGGTGTTTGATATTCATAGTTCTCATCTGTCGCAACGCCACTTGTTCTGCGTATTGTGATATATTATTGTTTGTTTCCGAATTAGCACAAAATCGTTAATGCCGTTACCCTCGCTACTTACTGTAATCTTGAAGCGTCTACATGAGGAGCTGCCGGGGACTGTTGGTTTGTGATTAAAAAACATCTGAATGTTTCCTGTAAGATATCAGAACAAGCATCAATACTAAATGGTGAGGTTTTGAAACAATATGATCAATACACTTGAGAATATCGAAAAATTCTTGCAATTGAAGAAATTCGCAATTGTAGGAGTATCGCGCAACAAAGATAAGTTCGGTAATATGATCTACCGTGAAATGAAGTCCAGCGGCTACCAGGTAATGGCGGTGAACCCGAACGCGGATATGGTGGAAGGCGACCGTTGTTTCGCCGGCCTAGGCGCGCTGCCCGAAGTACCCGATGGTGTTGTGGTGGTAGTGCCACCCGAAGATGGAGTAAAGGTGATAGAAGAAGCCGCCGCTTTGGGGATCAACAATATCTGGGTACAGCAGGGAGCCAATTCCAGCGAGACTGACCAAAAGTGCACCGAGTTAAACCTTAACTGTGTCAGTGGTGAGTGCATTTTTATGTACCTGGAACCGGTAAAGTCAATCCACGGCTTACACCGCTTTTTCAGGCGATTGTTCGGCAAAATGCCCAAATAAAAAAAGTGACCGGTTTCCCGGTCACTTTTTTTGATCATTCTCAATCAATCTGTGCTTTCAATTTATCGCGGGTTTCGATGTATTCCTTCAGCTTTGCGCGTTCTTTTTCTACCACTGCTGCGGGGGCTTTGTTGGCAAAATCACTGGCGAGGAGCTTCTCGAGCCGGTCCACCTGGGATGTCACAACAGTCAGTTCCCTGCTGAGGCGCTCGATGTCTTCAGCGCTGTCTGCTTTCTCCGCCAGGTCGAGGAAAATCTCAACGCCTGAAACTACTACGGAGACGTAACCACTGGTATCTTCCTTGACCTTGCGGCTAATGTGCGAATGTTCCAGGTCCAACCCCGCCAGCGCAGCCAATGTTGCACATTGGTTACGCAGGATATCCATCTTGCTGCCAGCAGAGATGCGCGCAGGCAGCTTACGACCGGGAGCGATCTTCTTCTCTGCCCGGATATTGCGTATGGCGCGCACTGCATCCTGGATCACCATAAAACCAGAAATGGCTTCATCTTCCCATCCCTCAGAGTTCCCGGCCTCCGGCCAACCCGCGATGATCAAAGCGCTTTCCCATGTGCGCCTGGAACTGAATGGCTTGTAACCTTTTTCGAGCGCTGCCTGCTTGAGAAAACCCCACAGCTCTTCAGTGACGTAGGGGGTGAAGGGATGCAGAAGGCGCAGGCAGGCATCCATCACGCGCACCAGGGTGGTGGCGGTGTAATAAGCCTGGTCGCTCCCCTGGTTCATTTGGATTTTGGCGATCTCCAGGTACCAGTCCGCGAAGTCGCTCCAGAAGAATTCGTAGATCTGGCGCCCGGCTTCTCCATATTGGAAGGATTTGAACAGGCGATCGGTCTCGCGCAGCAGGCTTTTCAATTTTGCCCAGATCCACGAATCCGCCAGGGTCCACTCAGGCTCGTTGCCGGCTTCAGCCGGGGCTTTTTCCAGCGCAGAAAGGACGAAGCGACCGGCGTTCCAAACCTTATTGGCGAAATTACGGTTCGCTTCCACTTTTTTGATGTCCAGGTTGGTATCGTGTCCGGGCGTGGAAC
>CAYMGO010000048.1:0-17194 GCA_964390015.1 uncultured Anaerolinea sp.
CTCAATAAACCTTGATCATCATACTGATTTTCAGACGCTCGCGAAAGAGGCTGAGGAGCGCGCTGACTGGGAGGCTGCCGCGAAGTGGTATTCCCACGCCATGGAGCAGCGCTCCACGCAATTAGCCTTGGTCAGTCAGTTGCAAGACAAGTTTTCCTCAAAAATGGACATGCAGGAAATTTACGACCTTACTGGCGACAGCCTGCGGGACACCTTCAACGCGCAGGTCGTGATGATTTCACAATACGATCCAGTAACAAACCAGGTTTTTCACCATTACGCGATCGAAAGCGGGCGCCATCTTCAAATCCCGGGTTGGCATCCCATTGACAGTTCGCGTTTTAAAATCGTCAGAACCGGTAAGCCATTTATGATCAATGGGGACGAAATTGTTCGTGTGCTTGAAGCTGGAAAAATGAAGGTGATCCCCGGAACAGTACTGCCAAAGACATGGTTGGGAGTGCCAATTCTATTACAGGATCAGGTTGTCGGGATCATCAGCCTGCAAAATTTGGACAAAGAAAATGCTTTCTCTTCATCTGATATTGACCTTTTGAGTACATTAACCAGCAGCTTAAGTTTAATTCTGGAAAACGCGAAGTTGTTTACAGATATGCAGAAACGCATTGCACATTTAGCAGCGTTACAGGAGACAAACAAGGCCATTTTGAGCACGCTGGATCTGACTGCACTACTAAATTTGATCATCCAACAGGCTGCCAATCTGCTTCAAGCAGAAGGCGGGATCTTAAACCTGGTTGATTGGGAAGCACAGGCTGATGAAGTTTTCGCCTGTTACGGCACAGCCTCGGGAACTCTTGGGATCAAGGTGCCGCTGAGACAAAGTTTGTCCGGATGGGTCACGCTCCACAATCAGCCGGAAATTTCTAACAATGTTTTTGATGATCGGCGTGCCAACGATTCTGGAAAATTGAATAACGAGCTCAAGCCAATAACCAATATTGCGGTTGCTCCGTTGACCATTAAGGACCGCGTTATCGGCACTCTGGTAGTGGTCGATAAATTAGGTGGGGCTATCGAATTTAAGCAGGATGATCTGGAATTGCTTGTGGGGTTTGCCAACCAGGCGGCAATCGCTATTGATAATGCCCAGTTGTACCAAAAATCCCAGGCTTTGGCAGTGGCAGAAGAGCGCAGCCGCCTGGCGCGCGAGTTGCACGATGCCGTTACCCAGACCTTATTTTCAGCAAGCCTGATCGCCGAAGCGGTGCCTTCAGCGTGGGAATCAGATCCACAACAAGGGCGTGAGTTGCTGCAGGAGCTGCGAGGTTTGAGCCGCGGAGCGCTGGCGGAAATGCGCACACTTCTTCTGGAGCTGCGTCCGGCTTCCCTGTTGGAAACCCAACTGGAGGAACTGCTCCGTCAATTGGGTGAGGCTGCCAGTGGTAGAGAGGGCATTCCAGTGGAAGTAATTGTTGAAGGCAAGGGCTCTCTACCAACGGAGGTGCATATTGCTTTGTACCGTATTGCCCAGGAAGCGCTCAACAATGTGGTCAAGCATGCCAGGGCAAGTCACGTGAAGATCCAGCTGTGGTACACCAAAGAGGAATGGTCAGAAAAAAAAGAAATACAGGATGTTGGAGTCTTGCTGGCCATTAGAGATGACGGTCGCGGTTTCGATTCCATTCTGTCTTCGCATCAAGGGCTTGGATTGGAGATCATGCAGGAGCGGGCGCAGGCTATTGGCGCAAAATTATCAATCGAAACCAATCCCGGTAATGGAACCCTTGTTGCTGTGACATGGAATCAAGGAGGTAATTATGAATGAACAAACTTCTACCCGGGTGATGATCGTCGACGATCATGGCATGGTTCGTAAGGGTTTGATGGCTTATTTGAAAAATCGTTCGGATATCGTTGTTGTGGGAGAAGCACGGGATGGGCGAGAGGCGGTCGATCTTTGCGAGCAGCTCCAACCAAAAGTAATTCTGATGGACCTGCTGATGCCGGAAATGGATGGGGTTGAAGCTACCCGCACAATCCACAAACGCTGGCCTGAGATTCAAATCATAGCCCTTACCAGTTTTCAAGAAAAAGAACTGGTGCAGAATGCACTTCGAGCCGGGGCTATCGGGTATTTGCTGAAGAACATATCCGGAGACGAATTGGTAGAGGCAATTCGTGCAGCCTGCGCCGGGCGTTTAACCGTCGCACCTGAGGTCACCCAATCGATCATTCTGGAGAACCAAAAACCACAACCTGACCGTGAACTTACAAACCGCGAGCGCGAAGTATTGACATTAATGGTTGAAGGGTTAACAAACCCCAAAATCGCAGAAAGGCTCTTCATCTCCAGGTCAACGGCGCGCGCTCATGTGAGCAGCATTCTTTCAAAACTGGGGGTATCCAATCGATCGGAGGCTGTAGTGCTTGCCCTGCGGGAACACCTGGTGCGCTAAGATGAATTATTAACAAAAATTGGACAACCGTCCAATATAAATATCCCCCTGTCATCCGATGTAGACGGGGGGATATCTTTTTAACATGGAGATAGCGATTTCCTTAATGATTCACTGGAAGGTTCATATGCCAGATAGTCTACTGTCCATCGAAAATCTTGAAACGTGCTTCCGGACCCCAGAAGGCACTGTGCACGCAGTGAATGGCGTCAGCCTGGACCTTGAACGGGGGGAGATTCTGGGAATTGTGGGGGAGAGCGGTTGCGGGAAAAGCGTCACCATGCTTTCAATATTGGGATTAATTCCCAACCCGCCAGGTAAGGTAACAGCCGGGAAGGCATTTTACAAAGGTCAGGATCTACTCCAGATGAAGGACAGAGAGATTCGAAAAATCCGCTGCTCCGAGATCGGCATGGTCTTCCAGGACCCACTGACCTATTTTAACCCGGTGTTGACGATTGGCCGGCAGGTATCGGAACCTTTGGATATGCATCGTTCGCTTTCGAAAAAAGCCACCCAGGACCTGACCGCACATATGCTGGACCTGGTGGGCATTCCGAAACCGATAGAACGCCTAAAAGATTACCCCCATCAATTCTCAGGGGGGATGCGCCAGCGCGTCATGATCGCCATGGCTTTAATTTGCTCCCCTCAGATACTCATTGCCGATGAACCCACCACCGCTCTTGATGTAACCATCCAGGCGCAGATCGTCGAGTTGGTGAAGGACTTGCGGGATCAGCTTGGGATGGCAATCATTTGGATTACCCATGACCTGGGATTAATTGCCGGGCTGGCTCAACGTATTGTGGTGATGTATGGGGGATTGATCATCGAGGAAGCCCTGGTGGATGACCTGTATGATGCGCCACATCACCCATATACCATTGGTTTGCTGGCCAGCCTACCGCATCTGGATGAAGGGCGTGATCGTAAGCTAACTTCCATCGAAGGTCTTCCACCAGTTCTGTACAAGAAACCCGTGTCCTGCCCATTTGCTGAGCGCTGCAAAATGCGGGTTGAGCGGTGTGATCAAGAGAATCCATCACTACAGCTAATCGGCAACCGTCACCGCGTGGCGTGCTGGGTAAACCCTGAAACCGGGAAGGAGTACTAATGGACCAGGACATCCTGCTTCAGGTTGAAGATTTAAAGGTCTACTTCCCAATTCGACGGGGAGTATTTCGCTCCGTAGTAGGCCATGTTCATGCGGTTGATGGTGTGAGTTTCTCCATCCGCCGCGGTGAAACGCTTGGACTGGTTGGAGAATCCGGCTGTGGAAAAACCACCACAGGTCGGGCGATCTTGAAATTTAACCGGCCGATCAATGGGAAAGTCTATTTTGGTGAACAGGAATTGTTATCTCTAAACGAGAGTCGTTTCCGCCCATTCCGCCGCCGGATCCAAATGATTTTTCAGGACCCGTATGCCAGTTTGAACCCGCGCATGACGGTTAGGGATACTGTCGGTGAGCCTTTGTCGATTTATCGCCTGGCACGCGGTGCGGATTTGGAGCGCAGTATTCAAAAGTACCTGGGTTTGGTTGGACTGAGTTCTCAATTCATTGACCGTTATCCGCATGAATTTTCTGGTGGACAACGCCAACGGATCGGTATCGCGCGCGCCCTGGCCCTCAATCCAGATCTAATTGTCTGTGATGAACCAATTTCGGCGCTTGATGTTTCGATCCAGGCTCAGATCGTTAACCTGCTTGAAGATTTACAAAAAGAACTGAACCTCACTTACCTGTTCATTGCCCACGATCTTTCGATGGTTCGTCATATCAGCGACCGGGTAGCCGTCATGTACCTGGGGACGATTGTAGAACTGGCTGCCAGCGAAGATTTACACGTTCATCCGCTGCATCCCTATACCCAGGCATTAATGTCGGCGGTGCCTATTCCGAATCCAAAAGTTGAGCGCAAGAGGAATCGCACCATTCTTTCAGGAGATGTTCCCTCAGCGAGCAATCCGCCTTCGGGCTGCCACTTCCGTACCCGTTGTCCGTTGGCAGACAGGATTTGTGGCCTTGTAAGACCTGATCTGGTTGAGGTTTCAGCCGGTCATTTCGCAGCCTGCCACATGATATCGAAAGGAGATCAATGAATTAATGAGATTTGCCATAACCACACTGATTTCTGAGGTTCAAATTCTAATGGAGGAAGAAACATGAAATCGAAGCTGTACGTACTTTTTTCGTTGCTGGCAATAAGCATCATGCTGTTAAGCGCTTGTCAGACTCCCGCCACTGATACTGGTGGCAGCCCTGTCATCGTGGATGAACCAACCGGCGAGGTGATTCCCGCCGAACCCGGTGATGAGGCAACCACTCCACCGGATCCTGCGACGGTGCAAAAGATAAACCCGAAGTTCAATAATCCGGATACCGCGATGATGATCACGGGTGCCGGTGAACCCGAGACGCTTGATCCTGCCTGGACTTATGAAACAGCAGGATCAAGTATTGAGTTGAATCTTTACGAAGGTCTCGTGTTCTTTAATCGTGAAAAGGTGGATGAATTCATCCCTGCACTGGCAACCGATTGGACCATGAGCAGCGATGGGATGGAATACGTTTTTAACATCCGTGAGGGAGTGAAGTTTCACCAGGGTGGGACACTCGAACCACACGATGTTGCGTATACCCTCAGTCGCAATATGCTCCAGGGGCGTCTTGATGGGTTCCAGTGGATCCTTTATGAGGCTTTCTTCGGTCCGGATTTCTCTGCCGGTTCGGTAAAGGAATTTGCCAAAGCGATCACAGAGAAAGAGGAATTTGAAGACATCACAACAGACGAGATCAAAGGGGTTTGCGAAACCATCAAATCTAAGATCGTGGCCGATGATAATGCCGGGACGGTTACGATGAAATTTTACCAACCGGTACCCTGGTTATTTGCACTACTCGCTCAAAACTTCATGGGGGGCATTGTTGACCAGGAATGGATGATCGAAAATGGCGACTGGGATAATGACTGCGCTACCTGGCCGAATTGGGCAGATCCTGCGGTTCAGGATTCTCTGCTTTTCAACCAGGCGAATGGCACTGGTCCTTACGTGTTGGATCACTGGACTCCAAACGAAGAGATCGTTCTGACCGCCAATGAGGAATACTGGCGCACCGAACCCATGTGGGAAAGCGGTCCGAGTGGTGTGGCCAAGATACCACGTGTGGTCATCAAGAATATTGATGAATGGGGCACCCGCCTTTCCATGTTCGAGGCTGGGGATGCTGATTACATCTATGTTCCGGCTGTTTACCGCGCGCAAATGGATGAGCAGATGGGAATTTTGTGCAACATCGATGATTCCTCCTGCGCGGAAGCCAACTCCAGTGGTTATATCAAAGGTTATCGCCAGCTACCACTTCCGATGATCACCGCCGCCCACATGAACTGGGCAATCAACACCGAGGGAGGCAATCCGTATATCGGCAGCGGTCAACTGGATGGCAACGGTATTCCTCCGGATCTCTTCACCGATATCCACATTCGCAAAGCATTTAATTACTGCTTTGATTTTGACGCCATGATCACAGAATCACTTTCTGGCGAAGGCATCCAGGCTCAGGGTCCCATTCTAAAAGATATGATGGGGTATCTGAAGGATGCACCAGCCCCATTTTCTTATGACCTGGCAAAATGTGAAGAAGAATTCAAACTTGCCGATGCCGATAAAGATGGCATTCCAGCTGGTGAAGATGATGATGATATCTGGAACACGGGTATGTACTTCCAGATTGCCTACAACACGGGTAATGATACACGCATGTTGGGCTCCCAGATTCTGAAGGCCGGTCTCGAAGAGGTTCACCCCGGTTTCAACGTTTCCGTTGTGGGAATGCCCTGGCCTGTGATGCTGGAAAGCCGCCGCCAGGGGAAACTGCCGGTAACCGTTGCCGGCTGGGTGGAAGATTTTCATGATCCGCACAACTGGGTACAACCGTTCCTGTATTCGCAAGGCACGTATGGAAGGGTCATCAATCTGAATCCGGAGCTGGCTGCTCAGGTAGATGAAATGATCCTGGCTGGTGCAAAAGAGACTGATGTCGCCAAGCGAACCGCGATCTATGAGGAAATCCAGAAAGCGTCTACCGAGAATGTGATCAACATCTGGATGTACCAGGCGCTGGAAGGTATTCATTATCAGAAATGGATGTCAGGTTACTTCTTCAACCCGGCATTCGGTAATTCTGAAACTGCATTCTTCTACGGATTGACCAAAACACCTCCGCAGTAACTCCTCCCTGTTGTTGGGGGCTGGTGAAAACCAGCCCCCAGTAAAAAATCGATTGGGCACACCGGAAAGTCCAGGTAAACATGCTAACATACATCGTACGCCGCTTGTTGATGATGCCGCTCATTCTTGCCGCTGTAACAATCCTCATCTTTGCGATGCTGTCGCTGCTCACCCCATACGAACGCGCATCACTGTATGTATCAGATATTCCCAAGAAAACTGGCGCGCTGGATGGAATTATCGAGAAATACGGGCTCGACGATCCTGCTCCGGTGCAGTACTGGTACTGGCTGGTGGGCCGCCATGACCCGGATACAAACACAACAAAAGGCGGCGTGCTGCGAGGAAACCTGGGATGGTCAAAGACAGGCAAGAGCGATGTAAAAGAAGTTATCGGACGCCGTTTGCCCGCCACAGTTGAGTTGGCACTTTGGGCTGGTATCCCGATGATTGCCATTGGTATATATCTCGGAGTTTTGGCAGCGATTCATCATAATCGTTTTATTGATCAATTGCTGAGAGTCTTCAGTATCCTGGGTTATTCGATTCCCATCTTTGTTTTTGGTCTCATGGTCTTATTGGTTTTCTATGCCAGGCTTGGCTGGTTCCCCCCGGGAAGGCTCTCGGATTGGGCGATGCAAATCATCCAATCAGATGGTTTCATTAACTACACCCGCATGTATACGCTTGACGCCCTTCTCAACGGCCGGTTCGACGTCTTCAAGGATGCCGTGATCCACCTGATACTCCCCTCGATCACTCTTGCCTATCTCAACTGGGCCTACCTGCTGCGCGTCACCCGGTCTTCGATGCTGGATGTTTTGCGGCAGGATTACATGACCACAGCCCGAGCAAAAGGTTTGACGGAGAACATCGTACTAAACCGTCACGCACTGCGCAATGCCCTGATACCGGTTGTCACCATTGGCGCGCTGACCTTGATCGGGTTATTGAACGGCGTGGTAATCACTGAGACGATCTTCAACTACCCGGGAATGGGGTCCTTCATGTCGGAGGCGGCCCTGTCACTGGATGTTGTTTCCGTTTTGGGTTTTACACTTTTCAGCTCGTTTATTCTCGTTGCCGGTAACCTGGTTGTGGACGTGCTTTATGGTGTAATCGATCCGCGAATCCGGCTGGACTGAGCTTTAGTTAGAGGAGAACCAAATGACTGTCATCCTGAAGTTGCTCAAGAATCCCACTTCCTTGATTGGCATCCTTCTGCTCATTGCCTATATGGTCGTTGCGATCTTTGCACCGCTTATCGCTCCGGTACCCGAGAATTCCCGCGACGCCTATATGATCCCGCGTGATGGCTTTCAGACTGAACCTTCAGTACCCAGCGAGGAACATATCCTGGGCACCACCGAGGGGCAGTATGACATCTTTTATGGCATTGTGTGGGGTACGCGAACCGCTTTTCGTGTGGGGATCATCATTACTATCGTGACCTTGATCCTCGGCCTGGTGATCGGCTCAATCGCGGCGTTTTATGGTAAGTGGATAGATGAACTGTTAATGCGCATCACAGAGGTATTTCTGGCGTTTCCTTTTCTGCTTGCTGCTATCACCCTCACTTCGGTACTGCAGGCGATCTACGGCAAAATGGGGAACGGACCATTGATGATCGTCACCAAGTCATTGGCTTTTTTGACCTTTGGCCAGGGGTTTGGTAAAGAGTTGAACCCCGTCCAGATGTCTATTCTTACCGGGATGATGGCGATCATCGCCTTTGGATGGATGGGGTATGCACGTGTGATTCGCAGCAACATCCTTTCGGTGAAAGGGATGGAGTACGCGTTAGCAGCCCGGATGGTGGGCGGCAGTGATATGCGCGTTCTATTCCGGCACCTGATGCCGAATTCCATCTTTCCCGTTATGGTCATGGCTTCAATGGACATCGGCTCGTACGTGCTCTCGTTTGCCGCGCTGAGCTTCTTGGGATTGGGCGCGCAGAGAGGTTACGCGGATTGGGGGCAGATGATCAGTTTTGCGCGCAACTGGATCCCTTACCTCGCTGAACACTGGCATATTGTGGTCTTCCCGGGGATGGCAATTGTTCTATTCGTTCTGGCCTGGAACCTTGTGGGGGATGCCTTACGCGATAGCCTCGACCCGCGTATGCGCGGTCGCGGAGGCGGTTTATAGGAAAGTAACATGCGGTGACGAGGTAACCTGGAACCAGGTTAATAAAACTATGAAGGTATTAGTCGCTGATCCCCAACCCTCTGTGCGCCGCGCTTTATCCGTATGGATCAGCGGACAGCTGGGGTGGAATGTAGTTGGTGAATGCGGGGACTCATTCAATCTGCTGGAAAAAATAAAGCGGTTGACACCTGAAGTCATCATCATGGATAGGGACCTGCCGGGAATTGCCACGCGGGAACTTGTGGCCGAAATACGGCGGCTTTCCAAAGAGGCGGCGATCGTCATGTTGTGTGACGGCTCTTTGGGACAGCTGAATGCGGGCAAATTGGAGGTGGATTTTACCATCAGCAAGATTGAGCCGCCTGACCGTACAATGGTCACATTGCTGAAGGTCAAGACATGGCTTGAATGTAGGAAAGTGGATAATCAGGATCGGGATTGCAATTTACCACAATCGTGAGGCGGAATGGGAGTCGCTCTCCCACCGGGTCAAAGGAGAGTAAAATGCTTGAACCTCTGTTCTTCGCATTAGGTCTTTTGAACAATTTACTTCTGATAGTCATCTTTCTCATACGGAAGAACCACATCGCTACTTTAAAACAGATCGCATGGGCATATTTCTTACTAGCGATTCCTGCCCTCGTTGCTATTTTCCTCGTGCAGCAGGAACAGAAGTCACTTCGATACATCATATTCCTGGGCATTTTCCTGGCATTTCTGGGGATCGAGGCCTTGTACGACTGGATC
Organism: uncultured Anaerolinea sp.; assembly: GCA_964390015.1. Classification (GTDB taxonomy): domain Bacteria; phylum Chloroflexota; class Anaerolineae; order Anaerolineales; family Anaerolineaceae; genus UBA6107. The sequence continues at coordinate 9,555 of CAYMGO010000048.1, forward strand.
TTATTGATCCCATTCCGGGAGAAGATGAACTGGAAACTGATGGTTCCGTATGTTGCACTGTATATCTCGATGAATTATGGTTTTGTGGTGATGGTATGGAAATATGATTCAATTATCGGTGGGATTACAATGTTGGGATTGCTCATTATCCAGCTCATGACAAATTTTATTTCGCATCCTAGAAGAACCAGGATTGCACATGGGGGTTTCAGTTGAACGATTCGCGCGCTGTATCTTCGAGTACGGGGAGAAGAAGGGGCCATGATTTACACGCATGGGGGTAATGCGGCAGCAAGAACCTGAGAGATTGCTTGAACAAAAAGCACCTTCAAGTAAGTGAAGGGTCTGTTGATATTATGTAATAATTGTTAAAAATTCTTTAGCACATTAAAAGGTTGGTGAGTGATTCGTTGGAGGAGTGACCATGAATAAACATAATTTGTTTTTAATGAAATTCGCAACATTGTATCCGCTTTATGTTCAAAAAGCTGAGCGGAAAAATCGTACAAAAGCAGAGGTTGACCAGGTAATTGGATGGTTGACTGGATACACCCCGACGGAATTGCGAAACCAAATCGAACAGGGTAATGATCTTGAAACTTTCTTTGCCCAAGCGCCAGCCTATAATCAAAACAGCTCGTTGATCAAAGGCGTCGTGTGTGGGGTCCGTGTGGAGGAAATTGAGGACCCATTGATGCAAAAGATCCGCTATTTAGATAAACTGATCGACGAGCTTGCCAAAGGAAAAACGCTTGAGAAGATCCTGAGGGGTTAATCAATCAGTTACCTTAATTGAATTAGAGAGAGGCAGGATACGATACTGCTGAAATAAGTCCGAAATCGAAAAATCCACTTTGGTTTGTTTGAAATTTCGCAATTTTCTCAATTGAGGATCAAGTAGTTGGGGTCAGTCAGCACATAAAGGAACCGCTCAGAGAGTTCAAAGATCACAAGGTCAGGTTGACTCTCAAGAATAATCTCGCTGCTTGCATTTCGGAAATTCAGAAAATCCATCTCGGAGAAGTGCTCTGCAAGTAGAGGGCGAATATTGCCGGATACGAAAAATGAATCACCAAAGACAAGAGCCTTTTTGGCGTCAGCAGCATCGTTTTCATAGTATTGGTACCAGGTTTTGTCTACCTCGTATCCTGATAATTCCATCATGCGTTCGTAATGTTTTCCTGATTCCGTTAACACAGCATTTGGTAATTCAGCCCGGTATCCCGTAACGGGTTCAATATCTTCTTCCGTCGTTTTTCCAGTCATTGAGCTTAATCCATATAGAGCGTCTGCTTGATAACTTGTGACGCTTACCGGGTTCGATTTGATGATCCCCAGGCGTTTCAATTCATTGATGATGGTTGTGTAACCGAGGTATTGACCAGCATGATTCCAATGTGTATCTGTTTTGTAATATACAGGTTGTGATTTTTTTGCCTCAACCAGGCTGCTCTTTAAATTGATGATATTGATCGTTGAATTCGCCGTTATTTGATCAGTAAGAACATCTATGAGAGTATCTTGAACTATGTATTGACCGCCCGTAATGTATTCCGGATAAACGCTGGCTTTACTGGGGATAACAACCACTACAAATTCGATGTTCCGATCAGTAAAGAATTCCTGCGCGCCTAGTAGTTTTCTTAGAATGCTTTTCGTGTCCTTTTCCGAAAAGTAATACTCACCTGTACCGATTTCCAAGTTACGATCCCCTGTATAAAAATACCAGCCATCTTTGCCGATATGCACTTTCTTATTTGGAGAAACCTTGAACAGTTGAGTGTCAATCACGGCGCGTATGTATTGCGCCTGAGAACGAAATCCCGCGTTGTCCGTTATCCAATTCTCAAACCCGGCACTGATGCCTCGGGCCAGCTTACCTTCATCTGTAATAATCGTTGGGAATTTCGCGTAATAGCGGTTTTCTGTAGCTGAACGCCCGCCTCCCGACTTATTGGAGAACATAAGCGGAAGACAAATGACAATCGAGAATATGATTGTTATTAAAATTTGGTTTAGTTTCTTGAACAATCTACAAGCCTTTTAGAATTGAAAATATATGAATGGGTTGAAGGTCGAGGACAATACGAAAATTACCGAAAGAATGAATAGAACCACAAAGCTGACCGTGCGCATCAGGTGATAAGGTGCGGTGCCAACTCTGTCTTCAAGGTTACCTACCCAATTTTTCCACGGAAGGCAGAGTAGAATCCCTAGGAGCATGATGACAATAACCTTGGCATTTATCAACGAGCTTAACAGGTTGCCATCAACTTCGCTTCGAACAAAGCCAAACATAACGCTCAGGTATTGTGCAGCATAAGTTAAGTTTTCTGATCTGAAGATAACCCATCCAATCAGGAGGATCAATAACGTCCCCATTAACCTGAACCAGTAGGGGAGTTTTAAATTGACCCTTCTTGACTTAAGGAAGACCTCGAGCGCGATAAATACTCCATGCCAGAGCCCCCAAATTACAAAGTTCCACGAAGCGCCGTGCCACAAGCCGGTTAAGAGGAAAACGATCAATACATTTGTTTCTGTGCGTAAAAATTTCTGCCTGCGCCGCTTAAATTCCAACGGTATGAATAAATAGTCTCTGAACCAAGAACTCAATGTGATGTGCCAACGCCGCCAGAATTCACTGACGCTTGTTGAAATGTAAGGAAAATTGAAGTTTTCAGGGAGAGTGAAGCCGAATAGTTTAGCCAAACCGATCGCCATATCTGTGTAACCGGAAAAATCAAAATAGATTTGAAGCGCGTAACCTATGGCGCCAATCCATGCTGCTGCGCTGGAATTTGCCTGAGCTGGAACCGAAAAGACCTCGTTGACCATGACGCCAATTTGATCGGCGATGATCACTTTTTTTGCCAGTCCCTGGGCAAATCTCATAATACCATCTGAAAAATTCGTCAGGTTAAAAGATCGTTTACTGAACTGAGGGAGAAAAGTACTAAAACGGGTTATTGGACCCTGCAATAATTTAGGAAAAAAGCTAATGTAGAGTGCGTATTCGAGAAAATTTTTATGGGCGGATACTTTTCCGGAATTTACATCCAGGATATATGAGAGCGCACTAAAAGTAAAAAATGAGATTCCCACCAGAACCACGATTTCGCGCTGGGGGATATTCATACCCGTAACATCGTTTACTGTCGAAACAAGCAGGTTGAAATATTTGAACAAAACCAGCGCGGAAATGTTCACAATAACGGTTGTTATAACAGAGAAGCGCCTGAGACTTTTATCTCCGCTCATCTTGAAGCGTTCAATCAGCAATCCTAAACCGAAATTCAACAGGATTATGACGATTAAAATCGCTAAAGCTTGCTTGCCAGCACTGGCGAAAAAGGCAAATGAGATGAAAAGCAGATAAATATTTCGAAACCTACTCGGCACGATAAAGTAGCCGAGCAGCGCTATCGGCAAGAATAGGAATAGAAAAAATGAAGAAGAAAAGACCATTGAGGGGTATCTTGTTTAAAGGTTTTAACAAGCCAAACTGAGAAAGGTATTATAACGCTTATTATCGTTTCCACACCATTGATGGAAATCGCAAACAGCGATCAATACTTTGCATTTGAAAAAGGGTCTTCCAACGAGGAGCGCTTTGTTTTCTGGATAAATTGTATAATTTGTAAAATCTATCCAAATTCACTACGAACTGAATAGAGAGGGTCATGACAACACAAAAAATTCTGATTCGAGAAGAAACACCTGAAGATATTGCTGCGATCACGGAATTGACAATCGCGGCATTCGCCACGCTTGAGGTCAGCGATCAAACCGAGCAGCACGTTATCACAGCGCTGCGCGCTGCCGGGGCGCTGACCATCTCACTGGTCGCGGAAGTGGAAGGCAAGGTTGTAGGGCACATCGCTTTTTCTCCTGTCACCATTGCTGATGGAACTACCGATTGGTACGGGCTTGGCCCGGTTTCCGTGCTGCCTGAACTTCAACGCGTGGGCATTGGCAAGGCGTTGATAAGCGAAGGGCTCGCGCGCCTGAAGGCGCTGGGGGCAAAGGGCTGCTGCCTGGTCGGGCATCCGCAGTATTACAGCCGCTACGGATTTGTCAATGTATCCGGGCTTGGCATCGAAGGTGTACCGCCGGAGGTGTTTTTTGCCCTGTCTTTCGATGGCAATTACCCGCGCGGCGAGGTTACATTCCACGAGGCTTTCACGGCCACGAGCTGAGCTTTAAAAAGAGCAGCGCAGCACCGGTTTGGGCGATTTTTCGTAACTGCAAACATGAGACGAATTTCAGGAGATGATTGATACCATGGCATCCTTACAGGAAAGTATGCAGGAGTACAAACGCCAGCTCAAAGAGGGCCAAATCCAGCAGGCGTACAGGGGCTTGATGGATTACATAGCGGAATTGCGGACGCAAATCCAGAAGCACTTTCCTGAAGATGAAGTGTCGGGCAGCATCTACTTTGGCTACATGGACATGACCTATTTTGCGGTCATTCCCACTTCTTTGAAGCAGCGCAAGCTCAAGATTGCCATTGTCTTCCTCCACGAGGCGTTCCGCTTCGAGGTGTGGCTCTCAGGATACAACCGCCAGGTGCAGGCAAAGTATTGGCAGCTCATCCGCGACAGCGGTTGGAACAAGTACCACCTGGTAGCCGACCCGTTGAAGGCGGATTCGATCATTGAGCATGTGCTTGTGCAGGATCCGGATTTCAGTGATCTTGCTGCACTAACTGAACAGATAGCAGCTGGAACGAAAGAATTTATTATCAATATACAAGGGTTCTTTCTTGAAAATCCGGGCTCTATAATCTAATTGGAAGGTAGCCAAATCACTAATTAATCAAAAGATGAGCCATCACCCCCAAAAAAACCTGAAAAGACTTGTCCGCGATGGTTATGACAAGGTCTCAGAGGTATACCGCAAAGATCAAGTAGATGGCGAGGATGAGACCGCCGCCGGTTACCGTGAGTGGATCGGGGAGTTATCACCACTGATTCCCCCGGGTTCGCCGGTGCTCGACCTTGGCTGCGGCAACGGCATTCCGGAATGCCGGCTTCTGGTTGATGCCGGGTTTGTTGTGACCGGAGTGGATATCTCGCCTGTTCAAATCAAACGGGCTGAGCAGCTGGTGCCGCAGGGGAGGTTTGTCTGTGCGGACATGACTTCACTGGATTTCCCTCCTGCCAGTTTTTGCGCAGTCATCTCGCTGTACGCGTTCATCCACCTGCCGCTCAACGAGCAGCCTGAAATGTTCGCGAAGATCCACACCTGGCTGAAACCCGGCGGCTACCTGCTGGTGATCGTGGGTGCTGAAGCCTGGACGGGCGTGGAGAAGGACTGGCTGGGAGTGGCAGGAGCGGACATGTACTGGAGCCATGCAGACAAAGGTACCTACATTCACTGGCTTATGGATAAGGGTTACCGCGTCCTATGGTCGCGCTTTATTCCGGAAGGCGCCGGAGGTCATGAATTGATATTTGCGCAAACCCCACTCTAAAAGGATTTTTGCTGCGAAATTATTGGTTCATTTATCCTTAGTATTAAGTAGCAGGTTCGCGTTTTACTGGTATATTTAACGTAATGTAATTATTCTTAGCTGATGCTGTTTAACGTTTTAGTGGTTTTACATCAGCGATTCAACGTCTTTTGTTTCGTAAAAAAATAAAGAGGATGATATGAAAACTCCCAACTTACTTGATTCAATTCGAATGGTAAAAGAGAATGAAAGGATTGCGTCAGAAAGCTATTTTAAGGCAAGCGAAGAAATCAGCAACCCGATCGGCAAGCAAATATTCGTGGAATTGAGCAGTTTTGAAAATTATCACTTTGAAAAATTATCCAACCTGGAAAAATCTCTCGAAGAATCAGGCCAATTCATTGATTATGAGAAGAGGGAATTCCTGCTACCGCCGATATTTGAAATTAAGGCCTCTGAAAATCCACAAAATAAAAGCGTGATCACAATCCTATCGCAGGCCATTGACCTTGAGATTCAAGCGGAAACAGTCTACGCCAACATGGCGACCCAGATTTCCGATCCACTGGGGCACAGCATGTTCAGCCGGCTAGCCGAAGAAGAACACGGACATTACAAGATCCTGAGAGAAGCCTACTGGACGGTGACAAACCTGGGTACATGGAAATGGGTTGCTTCATAGAACAAGGAGGAAATAATGATCACAGCGAAGGATTATAATGGTAAGTCCATCATCAGTATCGCGGACGGGAGCATACTGGGAGAGGTCAAGGATGTTTACCTTGATGCAGAGATGCGCCAGATGGTGGCGGTTTACCTGGGTACAGAGGGTCTTATCAAGCGCAAGGACAAGGTGATCCAGCGCAGCGCGGTCGCGGTTCTTGGTGTGGATGTGTGGCTGGTTTCCGGTTCGGACGTGGTGATGGAAAAGGACAGCCTGCCCGACGCCGCCGCTTACACCCTGGTGAACAACCTGCGTGGGCGCGAGATCCAGACCGATGGCGGCACCAAGCTGGGTGTCATTGAGGACGTGCTGCTGGATGATAACACGGGTGTGCTCGGGTTTTCACTGGGCAAGGTCTACGCCCAGGGTCCGCTGGCAGAGCGCAAGGCTGTCATTCGCGACGCCATCACGAACCTGGGAAGCAAAGATACCCCCATGATCGCTGACCTGGCGCTGGCTGAAGCGGGGATGATGCCGACCGGGTAACACTCCATACGAAATCGAGAGCTCAATAGTACAGGCGTGATCAATTCACAGCCTGTATTTATTAATACAGTGGCGGATGGTTTCTACCAGGTAATCCAACTGTTTATGCGTGACGCGCTGGTCGATGACCAGCGTCAGTATCTTCGACGCCATCTCCATTGATACCGGGTTGCGGTTGAGGCGCGGGTCGCGCAGAAGGGCATCCCAGTGGATGGTGAGACCGATCCCCGCGTTCCCCAGTTCGTCGAAAAGCCAGTCGCGCGGTACGCCGGAGAGGTACACCGGCAGCCCATACGGCATCGCCCCCTCGGGGAGGACGGGATACAGCGGGGTCAGTTCGGGCATGGTTGAAATCAGGCTCAAGAGGTAACGGTAATTCTCGCGCCTCTTTTCTTTGATCCCCGGCCAATCCAGGTGCTCGATATTTTCGCGTTCATCTGCATCACCCACCACGACCGGGTCGGATTCGTAGTACTCCTCCGCCCGCTCGTACAGGTCATTGAGATCCTCCCGCTTCCCCTTTCCTTTGAAGAGGTACTCCGCCAGGCGGGCGCGGTACTCGCGGATAAGCGGCAGGCGCCGGTTGGGCTGCCCCTTTCGTTTTTCGATGTAAGGTTGCATATTGATTGCAGTCAGCAGGTAACCGCCGTCATTAGCGCATAATTTACGCATACTGTTGAACACAAAGTCCCCGGTGAAGGTTTCAACAAACCCGGCCTGGGCGTTATCCTCCACCAGCATCACGCCGCGCCGCTGCAGGTCGCGCAGCAGATCGAGCTCCCTCGCTGAGCGCGCAAAACCGAAGTAGTTGATGAAGTAAACAACAAGGTATTCCTGCGCCTTGCGCTTTAAGTCTTCCAGGTCGATTGAAAGATCAAGGTTGATGTGGTAGTACCCGCACGCCAACCCGCATTTTTCCAGCGTGTTAACGATGGTGGGGCACAGGTAGGAGGGCAGCAGGATCCTGTTGAT
>CAYMGO010000049.1:0-16927 GCA_964390015.1 uncultured Anaerolinea sp.
ATAGACAGGCTGCTCACCGTTCCCCGCGCTGCCGTTCACCGCGCCTGGCCAAGGTGGAATTCATGAACAAGAGAGGCCTGTTTTCTCTGTTTGTCATCCTGCTCATCCTCAGCCTGGCGTGCAACCTGCCGTTCGCTAAGAACGGCAAGGATGACCTGCCCGAAGAAGAGCTCTCCAGCGCGCTCAATCTCATGAATGGCTACGACACCTATTTTGGCGTCATGGAGACCTTCGACATCAATGAATACGGCTACCCGAATCTTCTCTACTATACTCTGCCGGAGGAGGAGATCGCGGATCGGATATATATGCAGGAGCTGTATTCCATGGAAAATTACGACGGCAGCGGCTACCACGCAGGGCTGATCTATTACCTGCGTAATGATACTGAATCCGATGCCTATATCGAAGTGGTCATCGACATTCCAAAAGAGATCGCCCCCACATTCGATGATATGACATTATCGCAAGCGCCCCTGGAGATCATCGAACCTGACCCAAAAGGCAGGTTTGGTTTCCATCTGGAGGCGAAAGCGCCGCCTCAGTTAGGCGTGTTGATCATTTCCAATATCATATCTGTCCCGGTGGGCTACGACCCCGATAAAGCCTTTATGGACATGGTCCTTGCCTCCAGCGCCAATGACCTGTGCAAGCGGGTGTTTTCGGAAGATGAGAAACTGAACAAGGAAATGCAGGACATGTGTTATTTCAACGTGGTCAGGGATTTCAAAGATCATGTTGAAGCCGGCAGCCTGACCTGGTCGTGCGCTTCCATTAATGACAAGGACCTTGCCAACACCTGCGGTGCGCTGCTGCAATCTGATCGCCGGTTTTGCGATGAAATCAAAGACAGGGTCAATAAAGAAAGATGCCTGGCGCAGCTGGTGAATGACGCCTGCCTGTCTGTTCCGCTAGAGACGCGTGAGCTCTGCATCGCCGAAGGCGCGCTTGAGATGAAATCTTTCGGTGCCTGCCTGGAGATAGGCGAACCGGACATCAAGAATGACTGTATTGCGCGTGTGATGAGCAGCCAAAAGTATTGCGACAGAATCGTGGATGATGACCTTAGAGGGCAGTGCTATTACAATATCGGCATCCGGGAAGCGGACGATGGATCAGTGGTAGAACCCGAACAAACGGAAGAACCCCAAAAGACGGAAGAACCCGATGAACCTGGCATTGACTTGTTCGGCGGGGGAGGGCTTTTTAGTGGGGATCCGTTCTCATCGAAGAATGCGAAAGCCTACTGCAATGAATTTACATCACTTACAGCAGTTTACCCCGTGATTAAAACCATTGGCGCTGGTGACGCGATGACCTGTGTTTACGGTGATGAAAAGGACCGTGAAAGTGATGCTTATACTTATAAGATCATGCTTTATGTCCGGCAATTTCCCGGTGAGGAGGAAGCGGCTGCCAAGTGGGCTGAAGTGAATGGACCGGACGCCGTGTGGCTGGACCTGGTGCTCTATGACAATCTGTTGATCAAGCAAAATCACACTGATACTGAATTTTATTACCAGGAGCGCCATCAATTTAAGGCGGAAGGCAGGGAGGTGACAGAATATCGCCTTTACGCGGGGCAGCTGTTAGGCCGTTACATAATCGAACATACTGAACTTGGTCTGAGCGATGAGGGTTCTGGCCGCTGGGCAACCACGCTGCAGCAGGTTGAGGAGATCATTTCAAAGTAGTCATATTCCTGCATCTGATCAAGAGTCTTTGTTCATGAATTACTGCCTCACAAGCTGCAGGTTGTACCATACCTCGGCGCTCTGGCGCACATCCACCTGCTGCGCGGGCGGGAAGGTGCCGATGAGAGCGCAGCCGGCATCCACCGCGTTGCTTTCGCAGCCGTAGGCGTTGGCTTCAAGTGTCCAATCACCGCCGGCATCTTCGGGCAGGAAGAAATAAAATTGGCCGAGGGCGTCTGTAGTGGCGGCGTCTTGATCCGCGGTATTTCCACCGGGCGGCGTGATAGTAAGTGTGATATGGGAGGCTGGGCTTCCGTCGGGGGTGTACACATGTCCCTTGACGATGACGAAGCCGTCGGGGATCACCTCGGGCAGGTCGTAGAAATCGCCAACCAGTTTCACCAGTTCCAGCTTCATCCAACCGTGCAGATCATTATCGGTTTTCACATACACCCAGCTCCAGCCGGGTGCGCGCCCCCAGGCCTCCACGGTTTCGCCGGTGTCGTACATCTCCAGCGCCGGCAGTAAAAAGCCCGGACCTGAACGTAAAAAGAGGTTATCAACCGTCACCTCCGCTTCCATCCCTGTAAAAGGTGTGGGGGTAATGGCGGCGGTGGGCGCAACCGTGGGCAGCGAGGCTGTTGGCAATGAAACAGTGGGGCGCAGCGTCTCTGTCGGCGGCATGGGTTCAGTGGTGATCGGCGGCGGGTACGTACTGGTAGATGCTGAAGGGATCAGCCGTCCGCATCCGGTGGTTAAACTCAACGCGAGTACGAGAGGGAGAAAGATGATGAGGCGTTTCATGTCTATGTTCCTTGTGCGCAGGTTTCTCTACTTTGTATCAGACGCTGTGGTTGGGTTGCGTGTTCCCGAATTCTCCAATGATTGTAATCGTTTTAAACGTCTTTACAAGCGCTCTCCCGCGCCACTGGACAAAATCCTGCGCGAGTAGTATAGTTCGCCATCGTACTATTATTTAAAAGGACGAGAGCAATGACGGAACGGCAGGAACAATTGGTGCGCATCCGCGGGCAGCTGAATTCAATGGCGGCCGGCGAAGACATCCGTGGCATGGAGATCGCCCATGATATCCGCGTGCTCAGCCGTCTGTACGACCTGGCGATCAGTCGTTCGCCTGAATTTGGTGAGCTTTCCGGTCCGCGATTGGGCATTTTGCTGCGCCTGCTGATGGAAGAGGAGCATGGCAACACGGAAGGCGTCAACCCCACCCGCCTCAGCCACTTTCAGGATGTTAAGAAAAACACCATCACCGCGCTGCTAAAGGGTCTTGAGGAAAGCGGTCTCATCGAGCGCGCGCCTGACCCTTCCGACCGACGTGCCGCGCTGGTGCGCATCAGCCCTGCGGGGCGCGAACTGGTTCGGTCCACCGCACCGGCACGTTTTGCCTTCATGAACCGTGTCGCGGCCGGCCTTGATAAGAGCGAGTGTGACCAGCTGCTCGTGCTGCTCGACAAGCTGCGCGCTTCCGCGCTACCCCACACCCAACCCGGGTCTTCGCAGGAAGACCGATCTGTATAGAAAAGGAATCCTTTACCCGTATGCTGCGTATCTTTCGCTATCTCAAACCTTACAGGCTTTCAGTGCTCGTGGTCATCCTGCTGCTCTTCGGGCAGGCCATGGCCGAACTGGCACTGCCAAATTACATGTCGGAGATTGTCAACGTCGGCATCCAGCAGGGCGGCGTGGAGAACGCTGTGCCCGAGGTGCTGCGGGTTAGCCAACTTGAACGTATGCTGCTCTTCCTCAACCCCGAGGAGAAGGCGGCGGTGCGCGCGGCTTATGCGCCGCTTGATCCCTCCACACCCGGCTATGACCGGCTCATCCGGCGCTTCCCCGGTGCAACTCAAGGTGACGTGCTTGCCCGGGTGGTACTCACACCAGAAGAGCTCGATGCTCTGAACCCGACCACCGGGCGCGCGCTGCTGGCGGTATCTACATTGGAGCAAGCCGCCAGCGACCCCGAGAAGGCCGCTGCTCTCAGCCAGCAAACCGGGATAGACCTCAGCCAGCTGCCTGCTGGTGTTGACGTTTTCGCGCTGCTGCAGCAGCTTCCTGAGGAGCAGCTTGCACAGATGACCACTATGGTCAGCGGGCAGTTTGCTGCGCTCGACAGCAGCATGGTCACCCAGGCGGCTGCGGCGGCGGTCAAAACCGAGTACCTGGTGCTGGGTGCTAACGCACAGCAGCTGCAGACTTCTTACATCCTGCGTATCGGCGGGATGATGCTGCTGCTCACGCTGGCCGTGGTTGTCGCCGTGGTCATCATCAGCCTGCTCTCGGCACGCACCGGTGCCGGATTCGCGCGCGACCTGCGCAGCGACATCTTCAGCAAGGTCGAGAGCTTCTCGAAGGCTGAGTTTGAGACCTTTTCCACCGCTTCGTTAATCACACGTTCCACAAATGACGTGACCCAGATGCAGATGGTGACGACGATGGGCATGCGCATGCTCTTTTTTGCGCCTATCATGGCCGTTGGTGCCATCATCCGCGCGGTTGAAAAAAGCCCTTCCATGACCTGGATCATCGCGCTGGGCGTTGGCGCCCTGCTGGTGATGGTCATCACCATCTTTTCCATTTCGCTGCCGCGCTTCAAACGCATCCAGGCGCTCATTGACCGCCTTAACCTGGTGACGCGCGAGAACCTCTCGGGCATCATGGTCATCCGCGCGTTTAATTCTCAGCAATTCGAACTCAAGCGTTTTGATAAAGCCAACGTTGACCTGACGGAGAATTCTCTCTTTGTCGGCCGCGTGATGGTGACGCTCTTCCCGTTCATGACCCTCATTATGAGCGGCCTGTCGCTGCTCATCATCTGGGTGGGAAGCCACCAGGTGGCAGCATCCGCCCTGCAGGTGGGCGACATGATGGCATTTCTACAGTACGCCATGCACGTGGTCTTTTCCTTCCTGATGATCTCAATGATGTTCATTTTTCTGCCGCGTGCCGCCGTATCCGGGCGCCGCATTGACGAGGTGCTGCGCATCGAACCCACCATCAAGGACCCCCCGCAACCGCGATCATTCGATTCCGGGTCGCGCGGCCTGGTCGAGTTCCGCAACGTTTCCTTCCGCTATCCCAACGCGGAGGAGAACGTCTTGTGCGGCATCAGCTTCACCGCGAAACCCGGAGAGACCACAGCCATCCTCGGTGGTACAGGTTCGGGCAAATCCACCCTGGTCAACCTCATCCCGCGCTTCTTTGATGTGACCGAAGGCGCGGTGTATGTGGACGGGCACGATGTGCGCGAGGTGGCGCAATCCGACCTGCGTGAACGCATTGGCTACATCCCGCAGCGCGGCGTGCTGTTCTCTGGAACGGTCGCCAGCAATCTGCGCTACGGTGACGAAGACGCCCCGCCTGAGGCGATCCAGCAGGCGGCGCAGACCGCGCAGGCTGCTGACTTTATCGCCGCAATGGAAGGGGGAATGGACGCACCCATTTCACAGGGTGGCACCAACGTATCGGGAGGGCAGAAGCAGCGGCTGGCAATCGCCCGCGCGCTGCTTAAGAAACCGCCCATCTATATCTTTGATGATGCGCTTTCGGCGCTGGACTTCAAGACAGACGCGGCGCTGCGCCGCGCGTTGGCCAAAAGCGCCGACAGGAGTACGATGATCATCGTCACTCAGCGGGTATCCACCATCAAACACGCCGAGCAGATCGTGGTGCTGGATGATGGCGAGGTTGTGGGCAAGGGGACGCACGATCAGTTGATGGCAAGCTGCGATACCTACCGTGAAATGGTGGCTTCGCAGCTCAGCGGAGAGGAGTTGATGCGATGAGCCAGGCAAATACCTCAACTCGCCGCCCTGATCCCCCGCCGCGCCATGGACCAGGCGGTGGCCCCCCCGGGATGCTGCGCGGTGGTGAAAAGGCGCGCGATTTCAAAGGCACTATGTCCAGGCTGTTGCGCTATCTCAGCCCGTACAAGGTCCAATTCTTCATCGTTATGATCTTCGCGGTCGCGTCGACGATCTTCAACATTGTCGGACCCAAGATCCTCGGTCAGGCTACCACCAAGTTGTTTGAAGGCGTGGTGGGGATGATCGCCGGCACAGGCAGCGGCATTGATTTTGTGGGCATTGGCAATATTCTGCTGCTGCTGGCGGGGCTGTACATCGCTGCTGCCGTATTTGGCTTTGTGCAGGGTTGGATCATGACCGCTGTCTCGATGAAGCTCACCTACCGCTTCCGCCGCGAGATCTCTGAAAAGATCAACCGCCTGCCGCTGCGCTACTTTGATGCCACCAGCCAGGGCGAGGTGCTCTCGCGCGTGACCAATGATGTTGACACGGTCAGCCAGACCTTAAACCAGAGCCTGACACAGATCATCACCTCTGTCATTACACTGGTGGGCGTGCTGGTGATGATGCTCTCCATCAGTTGGATCATGACGCTGGTGGTGCTCATCATTCTACCTCTCTCTGCCATCTTCATTCGCTTGCTGGTGAAGTACTCGCAGAAGTACTATAAGCAGCAGCAGGATTACCTCGGGCATGTGAACGGGCATGTGGAAGAAATGTTCGGCGGGCACATCGTGGTAAAGGCTTTTAACGGTGAACAACGCAGTGTTGAGGAGTTCGACCGCCTGAACCAGACCCTGTTCAGTTCAGCCTGGAAATCGCAATTCATCTCCGGGCTGATGATGCCGATCATGAACTTTGTCGGCAACCTCGGTTATGTGGGTGTGGCGGTGCTTGGCGGCGTTCTTGCCTTCCGCGGTATCATCACCGTGGGAGACATCCAGGCGTTCATCCAGTACGTGCGTAACTTCACCCAGCCGATCACGCAGATCGCCAACATCTCCACCGTGCTGCAGCAGACGGCCGCCGCCTCTGAACGCGTGTTTGAATTCCTGTCTGAAGCCGAAGAGCCTGCTGACACCGCGACCCCGGTGCAGCTTTCTTCTGTACAGGGTCATGTCGAGTTCCGCAATGTTCACTTTGGCTACATTCCTGAAAAGACCATCATCAATGACTTTTCAGCTGAAATCCTGCCCGGGCAGAAGATCGCCATCGTTGGCCCCACGGGCGCCGGCAAGACCACCATGGTCAAGCTGCTGATGCGTTACTATGATATCCAGGACGGTGTCATCCTGGTTGACGGGCACGATATCCGTGATTTCACCCGCAACGGGTTGCGCGATATGTTCGGCATGGTATTGCAGGATGCCTGGTTGTACAACGACACCATCATGGAGAACATTCGCTACGGCCAGCTGGATGCCACTGATGAGGAGGTTTACCAGGCTGCGCGCACCGCCAACGTGGACCACTTCATCCGCACCCTGCCCGAAGGTTACAACATGGTGCTGGATGAAGAAACCTCCAACATCTCGCAGGGGCAAAAGCAGCTGCTGACCATCGCACGCGCTGTGCTCTCGAAACCACGCATCCTGATCCTTGATGAAGCTACTTCATCGGTCGATACCCGCACCGAGGTGCTTATCCAGAAGGCCATGGATGCCCTCATGCGCGGTCGCACTTCCTTCATCATCGCCCACCGCTTGTCGACTATTCGCAACGCGGACAGAATCCTGGTGATGAACAACGGTGATATCGTTGAACAGGGCACCCACGAAGATCTGCTCGCGAAGAACGGCTTCTACGCCTCGATCTATAACAGCCAGTTTGAAGAAGCCGAGATCTATTAATTCAAAGTTTGAAAACCTGGATCCCCGTGATGAGCGGGGATCCAGGTTTAATTCATCTTCGCAGTAAAATTAGAAGGTGGGCTGCCCCCTTGCGCGCAGATGATGAAACCACTTTCAAAAGCGCGTTAAGCTGTGGCATAATCACTGGCATAACGAGGTTTCAAGGAAAACTCATGAACTTCAATCATATCTGTGTCATCGGTTTGGGATACATCGGCCTGCCAACCGCCAGCATGTTTGCAAAAAACGGCGTCAGGGTCACCGGTGTAGATAACAATCCGAGCGTGGTAGAGAGCCTGCACCAGGGTAAAGTGCACATCCACGAACCGGGGCTGACGGAAGTGGTCGCGGCTGTGCTGCGTGAGGGTACCCTGAAGATCGCTTCGGCTCCTGTGGAGGCGGACGCCTTCATCATTGCCGTGCCCACACCTTTTTATGATGACAAGAAAGCTGATCTCAGCTTCGTGCGTTCCGCTGCCGAGTGCATCGTTCCGGTGCTGCGCCGCGGCAACCTGGTGGTGCTGGAATCGACCTCGCCACCACTGACCACGCAGCAGGTTGTAAGGCCTATCCTGGAGCAATCCGGGTTGAAGGCGGGCGAGGATTTCCTCTTAGTCTATTCTCCTGAGCGCGTGCTGCCGGGGCAGATCATGAAAGAGATGGTGGAAAACGCGCGCGTTATTGGCGGCATCAACAAGGCTTCAGCGCAGGCGGGCAAAGACATGTATCAGAAGATCGTCACTGGCGAGATCGTCCTTACCGATGCCACCACTTCTGAAATGGTCAAATTGATGGAAAACACTTACCGTGATGTAAATATTGCCATTGCCAACGAATTTTCACGCCTCGCGGAGCGCTTCGGTGTTGATATCTGGGAAGCGATTGCCATCGCCAACCGCCATCCGCGTGTGCGCATCCACACTCCCGGCCCTGGCGTGGGCGGGCACTGCATCAGCGTGGACCCGTGGTTCCTTGTGGAATCCGCGCCGGATATCACCCCGCTGATTCGCACTGCGCGGGATGTGAACGACGCGCAGCCGGGCTTTGTGCTCGAAACGCTCAAGAAAATTATGCCTGACCTGAATGGCCGACGGGTCGCAGTGCTTGGACTGGCGTATAAACCGGATGTCGATGACCTGCGCGAAAGCCCCGCGGTTGAGGTCGCCCGGGGGTTGGCGGCCGCTGGTGCGTTTGTGACCGCGTTTGAACCATTCAAACCCGAATTCGCGCTGGTTGGAGTCAAGATGGCGCACAGCCTTGAAGAGGCTATCCATAATGCTGATGTCCTGTTGCTGCTGGTTGCGCACAGCCAGTTCAAGGCGCTTGACCCCGCAGCTGTGGCAGCGCTCACCCCCGCCCGGCTGGTGTTGGACACGGTCAACGGCTGGCCGGCGCAGTCCTGGCGCGCTGCCGGGTTCGTGATTGAAAAACTGGGCGACAGGAAGAACTCCTCGCGATGAGCCCGATCCGCGTTCTCTCGATCTTCGGAACCCGCCCGGAGGCGGTGAAGATGGCGCCGGTGGTGCAGGCACTGCAGCAGCAGCGCAATATTGACTCTCGTGTGTGTGTCACGGCCCAGCATCGCGAAATGCTCGACCAGGTGCTTGATCTGTTTCACATTCAACCTGACCATGATCTTGACCTGATGCGCCCCGACCAATCATTGGCGGATCTCACCGCCGGCATCCTCACCAGCCTTGACCCGGTATTGACTAAGGAAAACCCTGACTGGGTGCTGGTACAGGGCGACACCACTACGGTGATGGCTGCCTCACTGGCGGCGTTTTACCGTGGCATCAGGGTGGGGCACGTGGAAGCCGGGCTGCGCACCGGTGACAAGCGGCAGCCCTTCCCTGAGGAGATCAATCGCCACCTCACCACCGTGCTGGCCGACCTGCACTTCGCTCCCACTGAGCGCAGCCGCGATAACCTGCTGCGTGAAGGCATTCCGGAGGCGCGCATCAGGGTTACCGGCAACACGGTCATCGATGCCCTGCACCAGATCGTCAGCACTGAAACACCCCCACAGGTGCGGGATTGGCTGGAGGAATGGGGCGTGCGCCCGGGCGGCAGGCGGCTGGTGCTTGTTACGGCGCACCGCCGAGAAAATTTCGGCGCGCCCATCCAACGCATCTGTGAAGCCATCCAGGTGCTCGCACAGCGTTACGGCAACGACCTGCATATCGTGTACCCGGTGCACCTCAACCCGAACATCCAGGAGCCGGTGTACCGTCTGCTGGGAGAGGTTCCCGGCATCAGCCTGATCAAACCGGTGGATTACATTTCACTCATTCACCTTATCAAACACGCTGCCATTGTCCTCACGGATTCCGGCGGCATACAGGAAGAGGCCTCTGGTCTTGGCAAGCCGGCGCTTGTATTACGCGAAGTAACTGAACGCCCTGAGGGGGTTGATGCCGGCGTGCTCAGGCTGGTGGGGTCAAATCCCGAGATGATCGTACGCGAAGCCTCCCGCCTGTTGGATGACGCTGACGCGTACGCGGAGATGGCGCGCGTCACCAGCCTTTTTGGTGACGGCAAGGCTGCAGGCAGGATCGTGGAAGCTATCCTGAGTGCGCCGGAGCACGTTCTTTAGCACGGACCAGGGGATACGGGTGAACCTCTCAAAGGCCAGGATCTGCATCGTACCGCATAAGCTGGGTTTGGGCGGGCCAGCGTCCTTCCAGGCAGGGTTGGTTCATGCCATGCAAAAACGCGGGGTCAGCGTTGGTCATGACCCGCTCGAACCGGGGCTGGCAGCCATCCTCGTTTTTGGAGCAGCCCAGAACATGGGCGCGATCATCATCGCACAGCGGGCAGGGGTGCGCGTGGTGCAGCGCTTGAATGGTATGAATTGGATTCACCGCCGCAAATTTACCGGGATCAGACATTTCACAAAGGCTGAATACGGAAACCTGAAACTGCGTCGACTGCGTCAGCGCGCCGACAGGATCATCTACCAGAGCGCTTTCGCGCGTGCCTGGTGGGAGCGGGAGAATGGCGCACTGGAAAAACCTCAATGCGTTATTCACAACGGCGTGGATCTTGAATTATTCTCACCTGACCCGGCAAATCTCCCATCTAATTGCTACCGCATCCTGATGGTCGAAGGGCATCATGGCGGCGGTTATGATCAGGGACTGGTCACAGCGGCACGCCTGTTGCAGCAGGTGAGCAGCGTAGCGGATCGCCCCTGTGAATTGACCGTGGTAGGGGATGTGCCATCCGCGCTCAAGCAGAAGATAGAAGCCAGTGGCGTACTGGTGAACTGGTTGGGTGTGGTCAAGCGCGCAGAAGTCCCTGCGATCGATCGTTCAGCGCACCTGCTCTTTAGCGGAGATATAAACGCTGCCTGCCCTAACGCAGTGATCGAGGCCATGGCTTGTGGGTTGCCGGTGATTGCTTTCAATACTGGCGCGCTGCCTGAACTGGTGAGCGCAGAGGCTGGTCGCATTGCTGCCTATGGGGGGGAGGTGTGGAAGCTTGAGCCGCCGGATATTCCCGCGCTTGCAGACGCTGCCTGGCAGGTATTGCAGTCCAGGGGAGAATTCAGCCGCGGTGCCAGGTTGCGCGCCGAAGCGCATTTTGATATTGAGGCAATTACCGAAAAGTATTTGGATGTTTTATTGGGGGATTGAAAGTTACTTGACCGCCTGGCTTTTCTTTGCGTTTCTGCGAAGGTACAGCAACGTGCCGATGCCCACAACGAAGAGCACGGTCACCACCGCCAGGATCACCCCATCGGTCAAACCATATTCAGATGAAAGCGGGCGTTCCGTCGCGATCACAGTGGATTCCAGCGTAATTGCCGCGGGGGTGGGTGTGGCCAGAGGATCAAAGTCACCACCCGGTTTTGGCCCGCTCAGGATCATTGCTCCGATCAGCAGCGCCAACACGGTCAGAACCAGGAGCAGCCTGCCGGCGAACCCTGATTCTTTTGTGATCTTTTGCCAGATCTTTTTTACCAGTTCTTTC
This sequence comes from uncultured Anaerolinea sp., assembly GCA_964390015.1. Classification (GTDB taxonomy): domain Bacteria; phylum Chloroflexota; class Anaerolineae; order Anaerolineales; family Anaerolineaceae; genus UBA6107. Next base: position 11,344 of record CAYMGO010000049.1, read on the forward strand.
ATTGTTTATCCCGCGATCATTCAGCAAGCGCTTTGATGATCTTATTGGAAGATTCAATATAGGTTGTTTGTTTCTTCAGCATCTCGATGGTTGCCTGGGTGAATAGCGGACCAACCTTATTGACGATTTGAGCGGATGGAGCCAGGCGCGCTGATTGGGCAATTTCCAAAAGTATACCTGATACTTCGCTATTCTTCCAAGCAGCAAGTGCCGAGCTGCTCACCGGTAGCTTGCCCGCTGCTTCCGTCCAGGCAGCCTGGAATTCTGGTTCAACCAGATAGGCCGCCAATTGCTGGTACACGGTGAGGCGTTCTGGTGAGGTTTGTGGGAAGGCGATCACCCATCCATCAGCCAAAGTCAGGGGTTCTTCATCGAACGACGGCAAGGATGTTATGGCGGTATTTTCCGTCATTTCTGCCAGGTATTGTGATGCCAGGATGACCGCGTAGGAAGCCCGCGCATCTCTGACAGCCTGCCAGGATTCGTCATAAGTGGTGTAATCGGTTAACCAGTAAGGCAGCACATCAGAATTTGCCCCTTCAGCCAGGAACAGGAGAGTCTGTTGCAGGGCTTCCTCGTTGACAGTTACTTCGATTTCGTTCTGGGTGAAACTCCCACCCTTATCAAGGTAAAGGAGCAAGGCCATGGATCCCTGCTGCTCGGCAGCAGGAAACGCCAGAACCTTGTTCAACTGGATCACTTCCTGCCAGGTCTTTGGCGGATAGACAACCTGCTGCGATTTGTATGCCAGGCACAAGGCATCGGCCGCAAATGGCAAACCGTAACGCGTATCATTAAACACGGCCATGTCTTCAGCAAAAGCGAATTGTTCGACCTGGAAGGCAGGATTGTTTTCGACCTCGACGGGGCTGATCAGCCCGCTGCTGGCTGCGGCTTCAAGGTCAGCGCGTGGCAGGATGAGCAAACCGGGCAGTACTGCTGGCGCGGCCAGGCTGGCAGCGCTGAGCGAATCAAGCAGCCCGCCGGGACCGGACAAGGCCTTGATGCGTATATTGACCGTAATTTCGGGGTTTTCGGTGCTGAAGGCTTGCAGTTGCCGCCTGAGGAGTTGCCCTTCAGGGGAGCCATTCTCAGGGTCAAAGGCAGGTGGCAGCCAGATGGTAATGTTGGTAAGTTCTTCTTCCATAAGCGATGGAGCTTCCGTTTCCACAGGTTCCATCGATGGGGTTACCTCCGGGATCGCTGCCGGCTGTGTTTTTTCCACTGTGTTCTGCAGAAACGGGAGCTCAGCCAGCAGCTGTTCGCAACCTGTAGTGGTGAATACCAGCAGCAGGGTGAACAATAGCGCCGTTGACCGGAGGATAACTCTTTTCATTTTTTTTCCAACCTGATCGGCCGGCTTAAAAGTGCGGTCAGCAGGGTAAGCGCATTCTTATAGTCATCCATGTCAATGAGCTCTGAAGGAGAATGTACGTAGCGGCAGGGGATTGAAAGCGCACCTGAGCGCATGCCTGCTTTTGAAATTTGCATGGCGCGGGCGTCAGTGGAACCAACATCCAGCACCTCAAGCTGGTGAGGGACTTTTATGGTTTTGGCAGTGGCGACCATCCAGTTAACCACCGCTGGATCGGCGATATGCCCCACGTCCCGTACCTTAATAGCAGGGCCTTCACCCAACTTGGTTTGCGTTTTCACGCCAAACACGTCGCCAACGGGGGTTACATCCAGTGCAATACCCATTTCAGCGTCAATCTGGTAGGCGGCTGTGGTCGCTCCACGAGAGCCCACCTCCTCCTGGGTGCTGAACACGAAATACATTTCATGGGGGGAATCTTTTAATATCTTGATTGTTTCGATCATCAAGGCGCAGGCAGAGCGATCATCCATTGCTTTTGAGCTGATGCGCTTTCCCAAATCAAGGAACTCCCTGTCGAATACTGCCAGGTCGCCGGCTTTTACCGGGCACTCCTTTTCGTTTCTGGCGCCTACGTCAATAAAGAACTGGTTAAGTGGTTGGACCTTGGTGAGATCCTCCGGCTTGTCACTGTTGATCACCCCGCGGGTACCGTTCAGGAATACCACCCGGCTGCCCGGTAAGTAGCGCGGCAGCACTGCGCCGATATTGCTGAAGCGCACCAGCCCGTTCTTTTCCACATGGCTGACGATGACGCCGATCTCGTCCATGTGCGCGGCGATCATTATGCGCATTCCGTCGCTGGCTCTCGTTCCCACCCGGGCGATCAGGTTACCCATGGCGTCCACCCGCAGTTCCTGCACATGCGGTTTGATGATCTCCTTAATGGATTCCCGGATGGCGGATTCGTAACCGGAGGGTCCTGGTACCTGTGTGAGGTGTTTTAGCAATTCTTTCATGATCAATCCTCTTGTTAGTTGTGTTTATCGATCGCCGTCTAAAATGGAGCGATCGGCTTGTTCGATTACCTGGCACAACAGCGCCAACGTGTTCTGCCAATCCGATACCCTGGCGTGCAATATCGGTGAGTGAGCGTACCTGCCGGGGATGGAGATCGAAACGCTTGGCACCCCGCCGCGGGTTATGTGAATGGCCCCCGCGTCTGTCCCGCCACCACCGGGCTGGCGGAACTGGCAGGGGATATGCTGTTCCTCCGCGAGCTGCACCAGGAAGCGGATCAGGCGTGGATCGGAGATGGTGCCCGCATCTGCCAGGTAGATCGCCGGTCCAGCGCCGAGTCGGCAATTATAAAGGGTGTTTTCTTCGTCGCTCTCCAGCAGTGGCAGGTCGAAGGCCGGGGTCGAATCGACCACAAAAGCCATGTCGGGTTCAAAGTCGTACGCGGCTACGCGCGCCCCGCGTAGCCCCAATTCCTCCTGGACAGTGAAGGCGAACAACACTTCCAGTTTTCCGGGGTTGCGCATCGCCAGTTCGATCAATGTGGCCACACCCAGCCGGTCATCCAGTGCCTTGCCAAAAATACTGCCACCGTTGCGCCAGAAACGCGTCGCAAAGGTCGCGTAATCGCCTGCCTTTACCTTACCGGCACACGCCGGGCTGATATCAATACGCAGTTGTTTGAGCGGGGTTGAATTATCGCGCTCACCAGCGCTGGTCAGGTGGATGGGTCTGCTGCCGATCACACCCGGCAGGTGCTCTTTGCCAACGAGCACGGGCTTGGCTGGCAGCTGCCGTTCATCGATCCCACCGACCGCTTCAAAAGCGTAACAGCCGTCACCGTCTTCCTGCACCAGCATGAAGCCGACTTCGTCCATGTGTGCGGCGAACATTACCCGCAGCGCCCCCTTTTTATTAGCGTGTTTAATGGCCAGCAAGTTTCCCATGTGGTCAATCCGGTATGCGTCTACGTAAGGTTTGATCTCATCGATCACGATCTTCCGTACCTCATCTTCATTTCCCGAAACACCTGTCGCGTTGCTCAGTTTTTCAAGCAGTTTGATCTGCGTATTGGTGATGGTGGTCTTTGCCTGTTTCATGCAGCACCTCCGTTGAAGAGGGATTCCAGTGACCCGGGTTCAAGGCTCGTGATGAAGCGGGCGAGCAGCCGGCCTGCGCGGTGGATATCGTTGAGCGCGGCCATTTCAACAGGCGTGTGCATGTAGCGGATGGGGATACTGATCACCAGGGTCGGTACACCGGCGGCGCTGATCTGCATCACCATGGCGTCGGTTCCAGAACTGCCAGGCATGGTTTCGATGCTATAAGGAAGGTCGATCTCCTCTGCTAATCCCTTGAATTTTCGGTGCAGCGCAGGATGGATATTGGCGCCGAGGCCGATCGTCACACCCTTTCCGAGCGGGAAAGTTTCGTGGGTGTTTAACCCCGGTTCCTGCGCAAAGGTAACATCCACCGCGATTCCAATCTCGGGCATCAACTCGAAGGTCGACGTGTAAGCGCCGACCGCACGAACTTCCTCCTGGGTAGTCGCCACACACCACACGTCCCATTGGAGCTGGTAATTTCTCAGCTCTTGCAGGCAAACAGTCAACGCGGCTACCGAAGCGCGGTTATCCAGGCTGTGCCCGCTGAGATATTTTCCATCATACGATGTTGGTGTGCTGGCGAACGAAATGACATCCCCAACACTGATATTCTTGTTGGCCTCTGCTTCGCTCAACCCTGTATCAACGAACAGGCGGGAATACTTTGGTGCGCTGCCGGCGGCCGCGTTTTTAACCAGTCGGTCCGGGAGCATTTGCACGACCCCGGCATAATCTTTCACACCGTGCACCGTCACCAACTGCCCTGGCAGCACGCGAGGGTCAACCCCGCCGATTTGTGTGATCAGCAGTAATCCGGCGCGGATCTCCTTGACCATGAGGCCGATGGCATCCATGTGCGCGGCGATCATCAGGCTAGGGTGCTTGCCCGGTGTTGCTGCCTTGCGCAAGGCGTGCAGCGAACCCGTCCGGCTGGTACTGATCTCGTCTGTCAGCGGTTCCCATTGCTTTTTGATGATGGCACTCACCGGATTTTCGTAACCCGAAATTCCAGGTGCGGATAATAAATCTCTTAGAAAGTTTTCGATCTGGTTCATTAATTCTCCAGTGTTATGGCGTGGTGGTTTCAGCGTTTGCAGGGGTATCAGTGACGGTTATGATCTCGGGTGTCGGGGTGTCTGTTGGAATGATTATTGGTGTGAAAGTTTCTGTAAATGTAGCGGTTGGAGTATGGCTCGGCGTTGATGTGGGAACCACGTAAGTTCGGGTTGCCGTGAGGGTGAGCGTGATGGTGGGGGTGAGTGTGCTGGTGGCGGTGGGGAATAATGCTGTTGGCACCGGCAGGGTAGGTTCTCCGGAGGTGGGTTGCGCTTGGGTCATCTCAGCAGTCGCTGTAATGGTGGGGGTGGGGGTCACGCGATCGCGAACCCCGTTGCTCACCCATAAAACGATCAACCCCAGCAGGTAACAGGGGATGGTGGCGATAATGACGATGAGCAGTGTTGATTTAACGCGCGAACGTTTTACCGGGTCCTGTATCATGAGGGGTTCCTGACCCTCATATTATCACGTGCCTCAGAACTGGGCAAGCGCTCAAATGGTCGCCGTCGGGGTTATTTCTTTGTATCCGGACCAACGAGCGCGTTAACCTGCCGGATTTCCTGCTGAACGGCGACGAAGAGACTTTCAGCCCTGAGATCGGTAATGGTGTAACAAGGGGCTTTCAAATGGTCTGCCAGAGACTGCGCCAAACCCTGGTCAAACGCGGCGTGTTCCATGTTGATCACAACACTGTGAATGTTTTCCTTTGAGATCAGGTTGGCGATGTTGTACGCTTCTTCCTGCGGTGAACTGAAGCCGATGGATACGTTGCCGGCGCCGTCGGTTAACACGATGAGCAGCGGCATCACTTCAGGATGCAGCAGCTTTTCCTTGCGCAGCACTTCGTAAGCCATCATCAAGCCCGCGCTGAGGGGCGTCTTGCCGCCGACCGGGATGTCCTCGAGCGCGGCCTCTGCCAGCATCACTGAATTGGTTGGGGATAGCACGAGTGTGGCGAGGTTCTTTTGAAACACGATCAGACCCACGCGGTCGCGCCGTTGATAGGCATCTGTCAGCAGCGACATGATGGCACCCTTGGTGGCAGCCATGCGTTCAGCCACAGCCATTGACCATGAGGCATCCACCA
>CAYMGO010000050.1:0-14455 GCA_964390015.1 uncultured Anaerolinea sp.
CCATCCCCACGGTGGCCATCGCGCCGCTGCTCATCATCTGGTTCGGGCAGGGGATATTCTCAAAGGTGCTCATCTGCGCGCTCACGCTGTTCTTCCCGGTGCTGGTGAACACCATCATCGGCTTCAGGGCGGTTTCAGCCAACCTGTATGACCTGATGCGTTCGATGCGCGCCACACGCGCACAGACACTGCGCTACCTGGAACTGCCGGCGGCGCTGCCGGTGCTCTTCGGCGGGCTGCGCATCGGCGCGGCGCTCTCGGTGATCGGCGCGGTGGTTGGTGAGTTCGTGGGCGCTGATCGCGGGCTGGGGTTCCTCATCAACGTGGGGCGGGGGCAGTTCGATACCGCGCTGGTGTTCGTTTCACTGTTTACACTCATCCTCATGGCCATGAGCCTTTACGGGCTGGCGATGCTGGCAGAAAGGCGCACCACGCGCTGGCGGGCGGCTGACCGGGGATGAAATTATTATCGCGAGGGAACGCATGAAAAAGACGACGCTTTACATTCTCATCCTTGCCATTATCGGCGTCATACTTATTACCTTATTCGTGGTGACGCGTGTTAGCGCGCCTGCCGCGGAACCCACGGCCACGTCCGCGCCGCTGCAACCAGTGCGCCTGCCGGTGGGTTACATCCCCAACGTGCAATTCGCACCGATTTATGTGGCAATCGAAAAAGGCTACTTCCGTGAAGCCGGGTTGGACGTGACCATCGATTACAGCATGGAGAATGACAACACAGTGCTCACCGCCACAGGAGACCTGCAGTTTGCGGTGGTTTCGGGTGAGCAGGTGCTGCTGGCGCGCGCTCAGCAATTACCGGTGGTGTACGTGATGGCCTGGTACCAGCAATACCCGGTGGGCATCGCCGCTAAAACTGCCTCGGGCATCAACACGGTGGCAGACCTGCGCGGGCGCAAGATCGGCCTGCCCGGGCTTTACGGGGCTTCGTACATCGGCGCCATCGCGCTGCTGGACTCCGCCGGGCTGAAGGAAGCTGATGTGAACCTGGATTCCATCGGTTTCACACAGGTGGAATCACTGGTGGCGGACCGCGACGAAGCGGTGGTCATCTATGTAGCCAACGAGCCGGTGCAGTTGGAGCGCCTGGGTGAGGAGATAACGCTGCTGCGCGTTTCAGACGCGGTTGACCTGGTGTCGAACGGTATCATCACCAACGAAAAAACGCTGGCAGAGGATCCACAGCTGGTGCGCTCGCTGGTGGGTGCCATGCTCAAGGGGCTGCAGTACACCACTGACCACCCCGAGGAGGCTTACGAGATCTGTAAGAAGTACGTGGAGAATTTAGCTGAGGCGGACCAGGACGTGCAGATGCAGGTGCTGCTGAACTCAATCGCGCTGTGGCAGGGTGAGCGCCTGGGCTACTCGCAGCCTCTGGCCTGGGAGAATATGCAGCGCATTTTACTGCAGATGGGTTTACTGGAGGAGGAACTTGATCTCGGCAAAGCCTACGACAACAGCTTCATTCCATAAAGGAACTGCATGAGCGGCGGTTTCCTCGAGATCAGGCAGCTGGGCATGACCTTCCGCGGTGCGGAGGGCGGGCTGGAGGCATTGCGCGATATCAGTTTTGACCTGGGCAGCGAGGAGTTCCTGTGTGTGCTGGGGCCTTCTGGCAGCGGCAAGAGCACGCTGCTGCGGCTCATCGCCGGGCTGCTTGAACCGACAGCCGGCAGCATTCATTTTGGCGACGGGGAAGGCGCTCCGCGCGTGGGGCTGGTGTTCCAGCATGCCAACCTCATGCCCTGGCGCAGCGTGCGCGAGAACATCGCACTGCCTCTGGAATTGCAGGGGGTGGAGATGGAGGAAAGCGCGCGCCGGGTAGATGAGATGATGCGGCTGGTAGGGCTGGAAGAATTCGGGGCGAACTGGCCTTCAGAACTATCGGGTGGGATGGCGCAGCGAGTGGCCCTTGCCCGTGCCTTCATCCAGGAGCCGGACCTTCTGCTGTTGGACGAGCCTTTCGGCGCGCTGGACGCGCTGACGCGCGAGCGCATGGGCAGTGAACTACTGCGCATCTGGCAGGGGCAGCGTGTTCCGGTGATCATGGTGACGCACTCCATCTCGGAGGCGCTGCTGCTTTCAGACCGTGTGCTGCTTTTCACCCCGCGTCCCGGTGAGATCGCAAGGGATATCGCGGTCACCTTTCCGCGGCCGCGAGAAGAAGAACTGCGCTATACCGCAGAGTTCCAGCGGATGGAGCGCAGCCTGCGTGGCAGCCTGCAGCACATCAGTTAATTCGGGGGATTTCCAGCAGGGTGTTATCCAGGAGCAGGCGCAGGTTGGCGTTTGCTTCCAGTGTTTCCAACGAAGTGATCAGCGTGTTAACCATCCCCAGCGAGCGTTTGGCGGGCAAACCCCCGGCGATGCGCTCGATCTCGCTCATATGATCCAGGTTCACCACTTTATCCCCACTGCCGCTGGCGGTGAGCATCAGGTCGCGTGCGAAGGAGAGCCATACCTGCAGCATCATGCGCAGCTGGTCGCGGCTGCGCGCCAGGTTTTCAGAGGCGTTGAAGCGCTCGCGGCGGTTCGCGGGCAGCAGGCGCAGCAGTTCCTCCACCCAGGCGCTGCGCTTTTCCAACAGGTCAGGGTCAGCGGCCATCTGCAGCGCCATGCCGGGGCGCCCGCTGGCAAGGTGTGCGTACAGGCTGGCCTTCTGGGGCGGCAGCTGCCAGCGGTTGATGAGAGCCGCTTCCAATGTCTCCACGGCAACCGGTCGCAGCCTGAGGATTTCGCAGCGCGAGGTAATGGTGGGCAGCAGTGAATCAGCCGCGTCAGCCGTGAGCAGCAGGATGACCTTCTCGGGGGCTTCTTCGAGCGTCTTCAACAACGCATTTTGCGCGTTGGCGTTAGCCAGCTGAAAATTCAACAGTAACGCCACGCGGTATTTCGCCTCGTAGGAGGTGAGGGAAAGTTTATGCTGTAGCTCACGCACCTGCGCCACTTTGATAATGCCTCCCTCGCTTTCGGGTGCCACGATGCTCAGGTCGGGCAGCTGCAAGCGCGCTGTGTGCTTGCACACGCGGCAGGTACCGCAGTAATCTCCCGCCTGTGGCGGTTGGGTGCAGTTGAGGGCGCTGGCAAAGGCCAGCGCCAGGCTGCGCCTGCCTACACCGGGCGCGCCGGTGAAGAGGTAAGCGTGGCGGGCTTCGTTGTTGGCGATGTGTTTACGCAGGAGGGTTTCGGCCCAGGTGTGTCCCAGCAGGTCCCAACTCATAAGGGGATTGTAGCCTAAAGGGGCGTTGATGGCAACCGGAGGGGCGGGTCTATCCAATAAGCCGGTCGGAACCGGAGTACTCGGGTTCAGGGAAGGGCACCCAGGCGAGCACAGTGGTGCCGCCGCCGGGTTCTGAAGATATATCCACCTCACCGCCGGCGTTGATGGCGCGTGTTTCCATGTTTGAAAGTCCGTGCCCGATGGAAAGTTTGATCTTTTCCTGTTCAAAGCCGCGCCCGTCGTCGCGCACCTCCAACAGCACACGTTCGGCGGTGGTCCACACACTGACTTCGGCGCGCCTGGCCTTGGCGTGCTTGGCGATATTGGCCAGGGCTTCCTGGCAGATGTGGAAGAGCGCCAGTGCCTGGGCGTCTGGCAGGTTAGCGACGCCGTCTTTGGGACCGATCAGCGCAACCTCCAATAATGTGTTGGCGCGGAATTCCTGCACCAGGCGGTTGATGCCCGCCATCAGGTTTTCATTCTTCAACTGGCGCGGACGCAGGTCGAGGATGTAAGCGCGGATATCGCGGATGGTACTGTTCAGGTCAGCCACAGCCTGCTCGATGCGGCTGGTGGCAGTGTCAGGGTTTCCTTTAAGCAGCAACCGGGCGTGCTCGAGCGTGAGCCCAACCGCGTAGATCGACTGGATAATGCCGTCGTGCAGGTCCATGCCGATACGATCACGCTCTTCAAGGATGGCGAGACGGCGGCCGGCGATGTTCAGGCGAATGTTCTCGATGGCGGTGGCCATCCAGGCAGCGATGGCCTGGGCGAACTGTACGTCAGGTTCGTGCAGCGGCTGCGGGTGGCAGGTGGCCACGCATAACACCCCCACAATGCCGCGACGACCGTTCATGGGGATGACCGCCATCTGGTGCAAGCCACGCACCTTGGCGAGCGGGTTGAGGTCAGCGTACTCATTATCAGTGAGATTGAGGATGATGGGCACGTCACCTTTTGCGGCGCGGCCGACGGTGCTCTCACCGATGGCGAAGAGGCTGGGTTTCCACAAGCTCTCCACTGCTTCGCCGTGGTGAATGATCAGGTCAAGGCGGCGGCTGTCTTCATTTTTAATGAAGATCTCTCCCACTTCAAGTCGCAGGTAATCCATCAGTTGGGTCAACGCCTGGTCGAGGATTTCCTTGATTTCGGTGCTGGTGGAAAGAGTGCTGGCGAGCTGGTTGAGCAGCGAAAGGTTCTCGTTCTGTCGCGTGAGCACGCGATCGCGCATGGCGTAATCGAGGAACAGGCGGGCGTTGACGATGGCAACAGCGGCGTAATGGGCCAGAATTTCCATAAGGCGCTGGTCCTCATCCGAGAAATCGCCTGAGATCACCTTGTCGGTCATGTAAATCAACCCGATCTGGCGCTTCCCCTGGTGGATGGGCACTCCGAGCAGTGAGGTCATCCTGGGGTGTTCGGGTGGGAAACCGCTATGGCGGGGGTCTTTGCTGATATTGGGGACGCGCATGCTGCTGTTCGTATTCATCATCGCCTTGATCAGGCCAAAACCACGCGGTGGATGGGGCATTTTATCGATCTGTGTATGCAGCATCCCCGCGGGAACAAAGCGCTCGATTTCACCGTTCTCGTTGAGGGTGGCAACCGCGGCGTAACTGGCGCCGGAACGTTCAAGCGCGATGCTGGCGATCTTCTCCAGCACCTCTTCGTAGGAAAGATTGCCCACCAGTTCGGCGGCGTCCCGGTGCATTTTGAGCAGCCGGGTTTCGTAGGGATCCTGTCTTTGCGCGTATATCAGCATGCTCTTTCCTGTGTGGGCTTATTGTAAACCCATCAAAGGATATATGTCAATTTTTGTCCGTTTTGTACAATCAAAAGAGGCGTTTCCCCTCAACTTGCTGCAGGGTCGATTCGCCTGTTTAAATTTATCGTAAAACCAGATATAATCACCACCAGGTGAATAATGGACAGTATCTTTCAACGTAAGATCGATGAAGATAAGATGAAAAAGGCAGGGCGCCTGCCACCCGGGCAGTCGCTGACCCAGAAGTTCCCGGTGCTGCATTACGGACCGGTGCCGCTGTTTGACCCGGCAAACTGGGACTTTCGTGTGTGGGGCGAGGTGGATAATCCGCTGCGCCTGACCTGGGCTGAATTTGAGCGGCTGCCGCGCACAGCCCTCAAAATGGATGTTCACTGCGTGACGCGCTGGAGCAAGTTTGACACCCTTTGGGAAGGGGTTTCTGTTCGCACGTTGTTAGACATGGGGATGCTGAGGTTAAAACCGCAGGCGCGCTTTGTCATTCAACACGCGGAATACGGCTTCAGTGCCAACCTGCCGCTGGAGTTGGTGCTGGCGGAAAACTTCCTGCTGGCAACACATTACGAAGGCGCACCCATCACACCCGATCATGGTTTCCCGTTACGGGGAGTAATTGGCGCCATCCCGCAAAAACCAGACCTGAAAACGCCGTACTTATGGAAGGGCGCTAAATGGCTGCGCGGGCTGGAGTTCTCGGAGGTTGACAAACCGGGGTTCTGGGAGGAAGCTGGGTATCACAACGATGCTGATATCTGGAAGGAACAGCGCTTCGGGGATTAGGCACGACCGACAGCAAAATTGACAAAAAAAGGACGGCTCCACGAGCCGTCCTGATTATTTTCTGAGGATGTAACGCGCGTAAAGGCCAACGCCTATCCCCGCCAGCAGGATCAGTCCTCCAATGACAGCGAGCAGGACGGAACCGCCGCCTGACTCACCATTATCTTCCGGTGCGTTGGCGATTCCGCTGACCTGGGCGCTGAAGTTGATCGTCGAGGTGTCGCCGGCTTTCAGGAGGACGTTCACGTTCTGGTTGGATGTGGGGTTGTAACCATCAGGGATGGCGATACTGATGGAGTACTCGCCCTCAGGGATATCATTAAAGCACAGGGCTTCACCGGTACTCAAGGTTGTACCGACATCGGCGTACTCACCGCGTCGGTGAGTGATGCTGATCTGTCCGCCGGCGATGCCCGTCTCGAACGTCTCTTCTTCCTCAGCCATGGCGTTTCCGTTGATGTCGTTGTAAAGGTAAACACAGATCGCGCCAAAACCTTTCACCGGTTCCGGTGTGGGCAGGATGGAAGTGGGTGTGGGCGAGGGGCCGGGGGTGATGACTGCGGTGGGTACCGTACCGAGCAGCAGTTTCTGTCCGATCTGTAAAAAGCGGCACTGGTCAAAGTTCAAGCCGTTCAGGCTGCGCAGGATATCCACAGGAATATTGTTGACCAGTGCGATGCTGTCGCAGGTATCGCTCTCTTTAACAACGTAGTAGATGGCACCGCTGGCATCGGCAGTGGGGGTAAAGTACAACACCTGCGCCGCGGCAGGGGTTGAGAGCAGCGCTGAAGACAACAGCAGGATAGCCATCGCCAGGAGGATAAAGAACGAGGTCAAGATTCGTCGTGATTTCATTGGATTCACACGCAAAATTATAACATTATTCCCTCGGCGGCTTTCGCAGGAGCTGCGCGCCGCCACAGGGGTGATCTCATTTGTTGACCGGCATAAAAGGGGATTGATTTTTGTACTTTTATTGTAAAATTATTAATGACCGTACACGATATTTTGCACGTTACCTTAAGGAGGAACAAATGTATCAGAAACTGGTTATCGTTGGCAGGCTGGGCAGGGATCCGGAAATGCGCTTCACCCCCACAGGGCAGGCAGTAACGAGTTTTTCGGTGGCTACGGACCGCCAGTACACGGATCAGAGCGGGAAACCGGTAAAGGAAACGGTGTGGTTCAAGGTGACCGCCTGGGGAAAACTGGCCGAGACCTGCAATAATTACCTGCAAAAAGGTAAGCTGGTGCTGATCGAGGGGCGATTAACGGTGGATGCCAAATCGGGTGGCCCGCGCACCTGGGTCGGGCAGGATGGACAGGCGCGCGCATCATACGAAGTGACCGCGCAGACCGTCAAGTTTCTGTCACAGCGATCAGAAGGCAGCAGCGAATCAGGACCGGATGAGGAACTGGATATTGCCCCATCCGAAGAGATACCGTTTTAGCGTGATCCAATGACAGGCGAACCCAAAAATCCGCCTCCCGGGATGCCCCCGATGGAGCTGCCGGATGATTTAGAGCCGGTTTACAGCAACCTGGCGCGTATCAGCCATACCCCCTCTGAGTTGGCGGTGGATTTTTCCCGCATTCTGCCGGGGCAGAAAAAGATTTCCGTGCTGGTACGGGTACTGCTTTCTCCGGTGGGCGCCAAGCTGCTGCTGCGCGCGCTGGCTGAGAATATTTCCCGCTACGAAGCGGCGTTCGGTGAGATCCGCCTGCCTGGAGAATCAGGGTTGGCGAATGACCTCTTCAAATCAGTACACCCCCCTGAGCCCCCAAAGACGGATTGAGCCATGAATGAATTTCACGAGATCGTGGAGAACACACGCAAGGTTTTTGACGAACGCACCAAGATGCGCGATGCTGCGCTGGTGCAGGCACGCCAGCTGACGCGGCTCTCGGCCCTCACCATCCGCGCCATTCACCGTAGCGAAATAGAAGAAGCACATGAGCTGCTCAACGAAGCGCACCTGCTGGTGCTCACCATCCAGCGTGACCTGGCAGCCTACCCTGACCTTTATTATGCCGGTTACACCCAGGACGCCATCAAGGAGTTCGCCGAAGCCAGCCTCACCTGCGCGCTTATTGAGAACCGCCGCCTGCCGCGGCCGGAGGAACTTGGCATTGAGCATGCCACTTATGTAAACGGGCTGGCGGAGACCATCGGCGAGCTGCGCCGCCGCTGCCTTGATATCCTGCGGCAGGGATACTCGCAGGAAGCCGAGCGCCTGCTGAGCACGATGGACGAGATTTATAATTTCTTGGTGACGATGGATTACCCGGACGCCATCACCAATGGGCTGAGGCGCCAGACCGACCTGGTGCGCGGCATCATTGAGCGCACCCGCGCTGACCTGACGTTAAGCCAGCGTGAGCAACACCTGCAGGAAGCGCTGCAAAAGTTCTCAGAGAGATTCCCCGGCATGGGGGAGTAAGAAATCAAAGAACCGCGCCACTGCTCGTAATAAGCGTAGCCGGATAAGTGTTGAGTAGAGGCACAGCGTACCAATCGCTTTGCTCGGGTATGCCGAGACTGCGACGCTGTGCCCCTATTTGATTCTCTTCAATATTCGTTATAATAAAGAGACTATGTCAACGTTACCCATTAACAATATTGCCATCGTGGTGCGGCCAGGCTCCACCGACACCCTGTCTGAGGGCGGGACCATACAGCAGTGGTTGAAGGATCGCGGCATCAGCAGTATGGTCACCACCACTGATGATGAGCACCTGCGCCAGAGAATTGATGCGGGTGAGTTTGACCTGCTGATCGCATTGGGTGGTGACGGCACCATGCTGCGCGCCGGTCACCTGGCTGCGCCGCGTGGATTGCCCGTGCTGGGCATCAACCTGGGCAAATTCGGGTTTTTAATGCAACTTTCTCGCGATGATTGGATGGAAGCGCTGCCGCGCCTGCTGGCTGGCGACTACAAAATCGAGAACCGTATGATGTTACAGGCGCAGCAGTGGCGCGGCGATCAGTTGTTACGCACCTACCAGGTGATCAACGAAGTGGTGGTTGCGCGCGGGCAGGTGGTGCGCCCCATCCGCATACATGCTGCGGTGGATGGCTACCCGCTGGCCGGCTATGTAGCGGATGGGCTGATCGCCTCCACCCCTACCGGGTCGACCGCTTACGCGTTGGCGGTCGGTGGACCGATCATGCCGCCGGAACTGCGCAACATCCTCATTGTGCCGGTAGCGCCGCACCTTTCGATGGATAGGGCGGTCATCCTGCCGGAAGGCGCCAGCGTGGAGATCACCGTTGACAGCGATCACGAAGCGGTGATGAGCGTGGACGGGCACGAACCAGCGCTCATCCGTAACAGTGACCGCGTGACGGTAACCGCAAGCGAACTTTCAGTAAAATTCGTTGTCTTCCAGGATCCGGGTTACTTTTACCGCAACCTGAGCAACTACATGGAACAGAATCCCTCTATTGGTGATTTTTAATGTCTGAAGGACCCACAACACAACCAATGTACTGTTATGTTCATCCGCAGCGTGAAACACTGCTGCGCTGCAACCGCTGCGAACGCCCGATCTGCCAGTCGTGCGCGGTGCTCACCCCCACTGGTTACCGCTGCAAGGAGTGCGTGAAAGGGCAGCAAAAGATCTTTGACACCGCGCGCTGGTGGGATTACCCGCTGACGTTCATCACGGCCGGGGTGTTATCCTACTTTGGCAGCCTGGTGGCCGGGTTGTTCGGCTTTTTTGCCATACTGATTGCGCCGGTGGCGGGGATGATCATCGCTGAAGCGGTACGCTTCGTGGTACGGCGCAGACGCTCGAAACTGATCCCCATTGTGGCGGTAGTGGCCACCGTGATTGGCGGCTTGTTTGTGCCGCTGGCGAGCATGGTGTTTGCATTGCTAAATTTTTATGTGGATGCCGCGGGCGGGTTACTGGGTTTATTGTGGCCGGCGGTATATGCAACCCTGGCTGCCAGCACGGTATATTACCGGCTTAAAGGCATTCGCATCTAGGAACAGACATGCTCACTGAATTGCGTATCGAGAACTTTGCCATCATTGATAAACTGGGACTCAGCCCGGGGAAAGGTCTGTTGATCTTCACCGGCGAAACCGGCGCCGGCAAATCTATCATCCTTGATGCGATCATGGCACTGGTGGGCGGCAGGGTGGATGGCACCATGGTGCGCCAGGGAGAGGAGCGCGCCGTACTGGAAGCGATGTTCGCAATCCCCGGCGCGTGCCGGCATGAACTCACCACCATACTCGAACGCGAGGGATTGTACGACGGTGAAGACACCTTATCCCTGGGGCGCGAGATCCGCGCAGAAGGTCGCAGTGTTTCAAGGGTCAACGGGCGCAGTGTTAATGTGAGCCTGCTCAAGGAACTGGGCAGCCTGCTGGTGGATATCCACGGGCAGTCTGAGCACCTTTCGCTGTTGAACGTCCGTTCGCACCTTGATCTGCTGGACCGCTTCGCGGGCTGCGACCCGGAACGGGAACACTATCAGGCGCAGTACCGCGCTTTACAGCATATTCGCAAGGAATTAAGAGATTTACGTAATTTGGAGCAGGAAGCCGCGCGGCGCATCGAACTGCTCACATTCCAGGCGCAGGAGATTGAAGCAGCCCGTCTGCAACCCGGCGAAGAGGATGAACTGGAGCGGGAACGCAACCGCCTGGCTAACGCCGAGGCACTGACCGCGAACGCCCAGGAGGTATTGAACATCCTGGATGAAGGTTCACCTGAAACCTCGTCGGCGATGGATATGTTGGGGCAGGCATCAAAACTGCTGGGGGCGCTGGCACGCATTGATGCCCAGCAGGCTGTGCTTGTTGATCAACTGGAAGGGGCGAGCGCGACGCTCTCGGAGCTCAGCCGCGATCTGCGTGCCTACCTTGATGGCATCGAATTCAACCCCAGGAGGCTTGAGCAGGTGGAGGACCGCCTTGAATTGATCCACCTGCTGCAGCGCAAGTACGGAGGATCAGTTGAGGCCGTGAACGCGTACGGCATCTCAGCCAGGGAAGAGTTGGAAAAAGTACAGCACGCGGGCGAACGCATCCGTGAACTGGAGCAGCAGGAAGACGGGGTGTTTGAGAAGGTGTTGACCGCGGGCGTGAGGCTAAGTGAAAGCCGCAGGCGGGCCGCCGAGCGCATGGGAGAAGAGGTGGAAGGTGAATTAAATGACCTCAACCTGGCGGGCGCGCGCTTCTCAGTCTCGTTCAACCCGTTAACTGCGCTGGATGAACTGGCGGGCAGCGAAAGACAAAAAGTCGAATTCAAGGATTCCGGTCTTGACGAAGTCGAATTCCTTATTGCACCCAACCCCGGCGAGGGGTTGAAACCACTGGTGAAGATCGCTTCGGGTGGCGAGACCTCGCGCCTGATGCTGGCTTTAAAAAACGTGCTGGCGCAAGCCGACCATATTCCCACGCTCATCTTCGATGAGATCGACCAGGGTATCGGCGGCAGGGTGGGATCAGTGGTCGGGGAGAAAATGTGGCGGCTCGCGCGCAGTCACCAGGTGATGTGTGTTACGCACCTGCCGCAATTGGCGGCGTTTGGTGATGAGCATTACAAGGTGAGCAAGAGCGTGGTGGATGAGCGTACGCTCACAGGTGTGGAGCGACTGGCTGACGAAGGACGCATTTTTGAACTCGCACTAATGAATGGCAACACCAGCCAATCCAACCTGACCGCGGCACGGGAGTTGCTTGCGCAGGCGTACGAACGGCAGGCGGCTGCCTGAACCGGTCTTCCGGAACGAAATCTATGACCACACCAAAACTGAACATCCTGCTGCTTGGTCCTCCCGAGGCGACGTTGGAGGGGAAGCCGGTGCTCATCAAACGCCGCCTGAACCGGGCGCTGTTATTCTACCTGTCCGCGCAGCAAAATCCGGTTACACGCGAAGAGGTTAGCGGTCTCTTCTGGCCTGATGAAACGGAAGAGGTTGCGCGGAAGAACCTGCGCGAAGCGCTGAGTCGACTGCGTACCAGCCTTGGAATACAGGATCTGTTGATTTCAGATGGTGAGCAGCTGTATCTGAATCCGGGGCTTGTTTGGGTGGATTATCGGGAAATGGATGCGCTGATCACTCCGTTGATGAGCAGCTCTGAAATGCACAGCGGCGCCACGCTGCCTGAGTGGATGGTGGCGCAATTAAAAAATGGGCTGGCGCTCTGCCGTACGAACCGTTTTATGCAGGGGATGACACTCAGTGGAGCGGCTGGTTTTGAGAACTGGCTGGAGTTAAACAACCAGGCGTATCGTTACGCCAAGATCAAGGTTATTGATCGACTGGTAGATCATTACATCTCCGGCGGTAACCTGGAGGATGCGCTGATCTGGCTGGGGAAAGCGGTTGAAGTAAACCCGGTCGACGAAGAGTGGAATTACCTGACGCTCATCTGTCTGCGCGATACAGGTAAGTTGAAGGAACTTATCGAATTTGCCACCTACCTGGAGAGTTTATACCTGCAGCAGGAGGAAACCCTGCCTCCGCGCTTTATGGAACTGAAGAAAGAAGCGCTCGAAAATAAGGACCTGGGGGCAGCCGTGAGCGCGGATTGGCCGGAGGAAGAAGTAGGTGAAGTACCTTTCATCAGCCGGGAGATCGAGTTGGAAACACTGAACCGGGCGCTGCGGCGGCGTGGTATTGTGCTGGTTCGAGGAGAAGCGGGTATCGGCAAAACCAGGTTGCTCAAGCAATTCTTCATTTCACAACCTTACACTCCGCGCCTTTTTTACTGCCGGGCTCATCCATTGGGGAGAAACGTACCGTTCTTAACCATAATTCAGCCGCTTCGCGATCAGATACGGGATGCCGAATGGCAGGCGCTCGATGAGAGAGACCGGAATCTGCTTTCAAATTTTTATCATCACGTGCTGCAAGTCCCCGAAGGGATCAAACTGCCCGAATCAACAGAGGAAATCCTGCCGGTGTTGGAGGATGTCTTTGTTGCCTTTCTCAACCTTCTAAAGATCGCGGCTTCTCGCCGACCGGTACTGCTCATCCTGGACGATGCCGCGTGGCTGGACCTGGCTAGTGTTTCTCTTATCTCATTTCTCGTTGAACATAAGTACTTTGACCGTTATGGTTTATTGGTCTTGGCAATCTCGCCGGAAGTGGAAAACCA
Source organism: uncultured Anaerolinea sp. (assembly GCA_964390015.1). Taxonomy (GTDB): domain Bacteria; phylum Chloroflexota; class Anaerolineae; order Anaerolineales; family Anaerolineaceae; genus UBA6107. The sequence goes on from CAYMGO010000050.1 coordinate 12,926, forward strand.
TTACGTTGAAACCCTGTTGCAGCGCGTTCGCCGGATGCGCAAGTTGGATACCATTGCGCTGAACCCACTGGAGGACCGCGAGGTTGGACTGTTCGTGCAGCGAGTTATGGGGAGGACCACGGGCGAGAAAATGGTCACCGTCGTGCAGCGGCTGACAGGCGGTAACCCGTACTTTCTGATCGAGTGCTTGCGCGCCATGAAGTTGTCGAATATCGACAGTGAAAAATTCTCCGGGCTGGAAGAATGTACACCCCCCGAATCCGTTGATGCTTTGGTGAGGGATAAGATCAACGGGCTTCAAAAAGACTCTGTCTACCTGTTGCAGGCGGCGGCCATCCTGGGTAGAAAATTCTGTGCGGATGTGATTGAGGAAATGACCGCTATCAGCGGCGGGAACCTGGTCAACTGCATTGATGAGCTGACCAGGGAGGGTTTTATACATGTAAACCCTCACGATAAAGCCGCGGCGAGCTATGTATTCAAACATGATGTAGAACGCGAGATCGTGGTACAGAGGCTGGGTCCGGTGGGCAGAAGGAACCTGCATTTACGTGCGGCCAAAGCGGTAGAAAAACGCCGCCGCAAACAACCTGAATTTTCACGGGAGATCGCGCATCATTATGAGTCCGCAGGGGAGACGCAACAGGCTGTGTACGCCTGGTTGGAGGCAGGACGGTACGCGCGCTCACAATTTTCCAAGGAAGACACCTACTCCGCTTATGGCAGAGCGCTTGAATTGATCTGTCAGTCACCGGCAAGTTTTGACGAGATGCTGATCTACGACGTGGTCAATGAATGGGGCAATTACGCCCACGACCGTGATGATCCGAAAACCTGCGAATATATTTACCAGTGCTGCCTGGATGCCGGGGAAGCAACCCACAGCCTGCTGTTGACCGGGGCTGGTTTGAGCGGGCTCGGGCGCGCAGCGGATTTCTTGTATGAATACGAGAAATCAGAGGAGTATTTTCAACGGGCGATCTTCTACCTTTCCAACACTGAATACCATTCAGAACGGGTTAAAGCGCTCTCACGCCTCGGGATCATGCAGTTTGGTATGGATGAGTACACAAAGTCGCACGGTCTGCTCACAGAGGCTTTGCAGCTCGATGACGGCGGCAAAGACCAGGATTCACTTGACAACCGCGTGAACATCCTTTCTTACCTGTGTTTTCTTTACATCTTTATGGGTGAACCTAAGAACGCGGGAGCAATTGCTGATGAAATGGCCAGGCTCAGTGTGCTGGTTAAGCGCAGGTCGGCTCGGGTGCAGGCGCATGCGCTGTTGGCGATGACCCAGTACTTTAACGGCCGGGTACAGGAAGCCTTGCAAACCTGCCGCAACAATCACCTCCTGGCAGAGAGCCTGCAGGTGCGCTTCTGGCTATCACTGCTGGAACTGGTTGAGGGGATGGCCTACTTGCATAACGGCGACCTGGATAAAAGCTGGTATTTAATTGACCAGGCGCATCGACGGGAAGCCAATTACCCGCAGGAAAAATTGTTCATGCAGGCGATCAAGATCAAGGG
>CAYMGO010000050.1:14555-16626 GCA_964390015.1 uncultured Anaerolinea sp.
GAGATGTTCGAAAAGGAAGCAACTGATATTCAGCTGGAGATCACAAGGCGCGGGCTGTTGCACCACGACGCTATTGAGGGCTGGGTGCCGGTTACTACGGCAGAACTGCGCGGAGACCACGAACGGGCGCTCGCTCTATGCTGCCAGCTTCAGCTGCGCATGGCAGATAGCCGCAATGTTTGGGCGGAGTTCCAGGCGCTCAGGAAGATCATTTCACTCACCGCGGGGAAAGGCGCTGAAGGCGAACGCGCACGGGACAGGGTGAACGAACTGCTGGTTGCCATGGCACTTACTGCCACTTCCCCCGCGGTGAAGGGCGCGTTCCAGAAATTCCGTAATAAGTGGAGGCGTTATGTCAATGTTGTGTCAACGTAAAGGTTGTATAAGAAAGTACACATTTGCAGTTGACGCTGCAGTCAAAGGGAGACTGCGCAGATGAGGCCGGTAGTGCTTAGAGGAGAGCCACTATCGGCCTTATAGATTTAATTCAATCTTCTTTAAAATGGGCGATGGTCACGCCTTCGCCGCCTTCCTTTTCCCCACCTTCTTCATAAGTACTGACATAAGTAGAATTCTTTAAAGCTTCGCGGATGACCTGGCGCAGCCGGCCGGTGCCTTTGCCATGGATGATGCGCACAAAAGGCATACCGCTGGCGTAGCCGTCCACCAGGTAGGCGTCCAGTTTATCCAGTGCGTCCTCGGCGCGCATGCCGCGCAGGTTCAGCTCCATGCCCGGAGATGGTCTGAAGGGAGTGGTGGTGGGTTTGCGGGGGGCTGAAGGCTGCGGTGCAGCGTTTTTCGCTGCCTCTATACCGCTCAGCGCTTCGCTCGCCGGTGCCAGGTCGGCGGTCTTGACCCTGACGCGCAGGTTGCCCACCAACACTTCAGCGTCTTCATCGTTTATAGATGCGATGACACCCTCCAGCTTCAACGCGCGCAGTTTTACCCTGCTGCCAGGGCGCAGCACCGGTGCAGGCGCTGCGGGCGCGGGGGATTTGCGCCGCGGCTTTTTTACCGCTTTCTGTTCAAGCTGCTCCAATTTCGCTGCAACCAACTCGATCTCAGGTTGTGGCTTCTGTGGCTGCTGCGGCTGGTGCGCCTGGCGAGACTGGCGCAGCTGCCGGCGCAGCGCTTCCAGTTCCCGGCGCAGTTCAGCCAGATCCTCCTCGGCTTCAGCGTGGGCTGCTTCGAGCACGGCGCGGCGTTCCTCTTCTATGCCCTCCAATCGCCGGGTCAGCTCCTGGCGCAAGTTGCTGGCCAGCGAACGGTCGCGGTCAGCCGAAGAGCGGGCTTTGCGTGCCACCTCGCGCTGTTGATGGATCTCGTTGAGCAGCTCATCAGATACCAGCTCGGATGGGTCGATCATGCTTTTGGCATTTTCGAGGATGGTATCCGGCAGCCCCAGTCTTTTGGCGATGAGCAGTGCGTTAGACCGACCAGGGATGCCGATGGTGAGGTGGTAGGTGGGGCGCAGTGTTTTAAGATCAAATTCCATGCTGGCATTCACCACCCCGGGCGTGGCATGTGCCAGGGTCTTGAGTTCAGGGTAATGCGTTGCGATAAGGCTGGGCACGCGTTTTTCAACCAGGTGCAGCAGGATGGCGCGCGCCAGGGCGGAGCCTTCCTGCGGGTCGGTGCCGGCGCCAAGTTCATCCAACAGTACCAGCGTCTTGGTGCGCGCGCGCTCGAGGATGCGCACAATGTTGGTGATGTGCCCGGAAAAGGTGGAGAGGGATTGTTCGATCGATTGTTCGTCGCCGATATCAGCGAAGACATTATCAAAGAAGCTCAATTCGGAGCCTGATTGAACGGGGATATGCAAACCGGACTGCGCCATCATCACCATAAGCCCCACAGTCTTGAGCGTCACCGTCTTGCCGCCGGTGTTGGGTCCGGTGATGACCAGGGCAAATGTGGTCGGGTCAAGGTCAACATCAATGGGCACGACGGTTTCAGGGTTAAGCAGGGGGTGGCGGGCTTTGAACAGCCTGGTGATCGTACCGGGGTGGCTGCCGTCACGCGGAGGGGAAATGGGACGCAGCAGCGGTTCGCTGGCGTGCAGGTCTTCGGC
>CAYMGO010000051.1:0-16494 GCA_964390015.1 uncultured Anaerolinea sp.
AGAAGTGCTTCTCGCCATCCATGTGCGTGCCGAGGTGGATGCTGGCGTTGCAGGTAGAGCCGTTGCGGCCCATACCGAAGTACTGACCACCGACGCGCTTGGTGTAGGTGACGGTGAGAGGAATGTAGTTCAACCACTGCGGAGTCTGCACGCTGAAGGGTACGGTCATGTCGATCATTTCTGACTTCTGCATCACACTGAAGAATTCGTCTTCGCTCATGCCTTTGGGCGCGGTCCAGGCGAATACACGACTCCAGGCGGTCTCGACTTCCATAAAGGGGATCGGCATAATGCTGATCCAGGCGCGCTTGTTCTTAAGCTTGTCGATGTCGCCAACGATGGCTTCAGCCAGCACCAGGTGCTTCTTGGGCATGTCGATGTGCGTCAGTTTGTAGTACTCACCCTGCGGGAAGGTCTCATCCCAGGTCTTGCCGGTTTCCTTGAGCAGCTTGGCTTCCGCAAGTTTGAAGTGATCTTCGTGCCAGCGGCGGATGGGGGTGTTCATCGGGTGTTCAGCTGAACCGCAGTCTACGCCGATGACCTTGAGTTCCATATCCAGTGCCCACTTGTAAAAGTCCATCGAGGGACCCGGATGGCGCACGAGGAAGCCGAATTCCATGCCTTCGACGCCGCCCTGAGAGCCTTTGTTGTGAACTGCGGGCTGATCCCAGGAATACTTGTGGTAACCGGTGTTGACGATGAGGATGTCACCCTTTTTGACCTCTACCTTTTTGAGGATCATCTCAGGGGTGTAAATGCTGTAATCTGAAACCAGGTCGGAGATATCCGCAACCACACCAGGACCACTCAGGTCGGTGAGGGGGATATCGGCGATGGCACGACCACCGGAATGGAACGCGCGTTCACCTACCAGGTGAGTACCCACGGTGTTGCTCCAGTTGAGGATCTGGCCGTTGGCACCCTGGCCGCCGCCGTATGCACCGGTAACACGCTTGAAAAAGTGCACTTCAAGTGATTTCTCATGCGGGTGCGGCGGGGTGAAAATACTGCAGTCCTGGGTCAGGTCGTGCAGCTTTGCTTCAGTGAGCATCTTAATAAAATCTTCTCGATTCATTTTTCCTCCGTAAATGTAATGTTGTTTAGATTAGTTGTAACCGTATTTATCAGCAAAGGCGATCAGCGCGTCTTCGAAGCATTTCATCGGTGCTGAAACGACACCAGCACCGACCTGGCCAACACCGGGGTCTTTATGCGCCACACCGGTGTTCACGCGCGGGGTGATCTGCTTTTCCACCACCTTGCGGATATCGACACCGGTTGGGGTACCGCGGAAATCAAGGAAGGGGATGGTGAACTGCTTGTGTTCTCCCTCGGTGATCTCGTACATATCCAGGGTGGTGTTGATGGCGTCTCGCGGTTCGCCGCCTACGAAAGTGACGAGGGCGGGGGCAGTGGCCATGGCAAAACCGCCGATACCGGAGGTTTCGGTGATGACGCTATCGCCGATGTCAGGGCAGGCATCTTTTTCACTGAATCCCGGGAAGTACAGTGCTTTTACGATTGGAGACGGTGCGGTAAACCACTGGTCGCCGAGACCGCTTACCTTGATTCCCCAATCTGTACCGTTGCGCGCCATGATGGTAACGATGGTGCTGCCTTCAATGTTATGCCCGGCAGCGGTCATGGTCTTGCAGCCTGCCATCACCGGGTTGAGAATGCTCAGTGCGTTCTCGCCCAGGAATTTCAGGACTTCAAAGGCGGTGTCGGTGTTCTTCGCAGTCTTGGCGATGTAGGGGGCCAGTTGCGTAGTCCACAGGATCGAAGCGGTGTCCAGGCGGTTGTGCCCGTCATCACCACTGTGCAGGGCTTTTGCCAGCAGGGCGCGGATATCGATGCCGCCCATGGCTTCAAGCGCCACTTTGATGGTTGGACCCAGAACGGCTTCCATCCAGCGCAGTTTTGCCAGCACATCATCGCTGTACGCACCCATGCGCAGAACTTTTCCACGACCTTCGTTGAGGTTGGAATAGCACTTGATGCCGTGTGTCTGGTTTTCGATCACGTACACAAGCATCGAGGGTGAGATCACGCCAGCCATCGGGCCGGTGCACATGTGTTCGTGGCACGGGGCGAATTCGATCTTACCGGATTTCAACAGTTTTTCTGCTTCCTCCGGATTTTTGGCTTTGCCTTCAAAAAGCAGGGCTCCGATCATAGCGCCTTTGATCGGGCCGGACATTCTTTCCCAGGTTACCGGCGGACCGGCGTGCAGGTACAGATTATCATGCATCCCCGGGACGATATCCAGCGCTTTCGCCATGGTGGTGGCGACAGGGCGGGCTTCCATAAACCGTTCTACAGCCAGTGCATTTGCCTTTTCAATATCAACCATGTGCTTCCTCCAGGTTATTAGAATATGTGATGCGTATTTACTTTCCGGGTGCTTTCATTTTTTGCAGGATGTTCATCAATTTTTCATTGCCGCCGGCGGGGGGCTTCCAATCCACCTGCACGTATGGTGCGCCCTGGTCCTTCAGGTTGGCAGAGAAGGATTCGAGACCAACGTTAATGGCGGCCAGAGGTTTCTTTAACTTTTCAAGGTCAACTGGTTTACCCACAACTTCAATCTTTGGCGCGTCACGTTCCTGCAGCGCGCGCAGAATGCGCCCGACGTAACGGCAGATGACCTCGTTGCTGGTATCCACCAGGGCGCCCGCGGCTCTGAGCTGGGCGATCTGTTTATCCAGGTTCTGCGGGTCTTCGTCAGTACCACAGGCCACGCAAACTACTTCCAGGTGGCGACCGTCTTTCTTGGCATCAGCTATGCACTTGGCAATTGCCGGCGCGATTTCGCTGGCGGGGTCGGGGTGTGAACCGTAACCGATAACCACATCCAGGAAAATGACGGCTACTTCAGGATCTTTGGCTTCTTCATATAATCTGCGAATGCGCAGTTCATTGTCCATCATCGGGTGCAGGCGGCCTTGTGTGAATTCATCTTCACCCAGGTCGACGATGCAGTTCTCCTGGCTTACCAATGCATCAGGCAGCTGGAATTCTTTATTGATGGGGGAGTTAGCCAGCACCCTTGGAACGTAACCGTAAAGGATGTGCTGAGCTTCATAAGCCAGGGTACCACCAGAGAAGAGACCGCGCAGGTATTTCTGCTTGGGGGTGAACTTCTTGATGGGCAGATCAGTATCACCATTGAGTTTGGGCGGGTTGTTTGCCAGTTCAACCGCCAGGCGGGCAGCGTCATCCAGCCCGGTGGCAAAGAACAGGTTGCCGTCACGCGTGGTGGTGATGGGTCGGGCGATGAAGTTGACCACAACCGGTTTTCCAGCTTTGCGGGCGACCTTCAGCACTTCTTCCGCGACCTTGGGAGAGGGCGGCTTTGAGGTGAGGACGATCACCTTGGTGTCGTCATCCCGCGCCAGCACGTCCAGTGCCATTAAAAAGGTGATCGCGCCTACTTCTGCTTTAAGGTCGCGACCGCCGGTGCCGATGCCGAATGTGATACCGCTGTTAAGTTGGTGGATGCGCGTGGCCACCTGCTGCAGACCGGTGCCTGCCGCGGCGACGATGCCGATCGGTCCTTTGCGGATCTTATTGGCGAATGCCAGTCCAAAGCCATCGACCATGGCGGTACCGCAGTCGGGTCCCATCACCAGCAGGCCGAGTTCGCGCGCTTCCTTTTTCAGTTCGATCTCATTCTCAACGCTGACGTTGTCGCTGAAGAGATGCACGTGCTTGCGCAAGCGCAGCGCTTCGCGGGTGACGGCGGTGGCATAACGTCCAGCCACTGATACGATCACCCATTCAGCATCCGGCAGCATTTCCACGGCGCTTTCAAGACTGCGCGGTTGATATTCCTCACCTGCGCCGCCTTTACGGGCAGCCAACAGACCCTCCACCTGGGCAAGGGCATCGAGAGCTGCTTTTTCGCTCTCAGCTTTGATGACGATCGCCAGGTCGTCGGGTTTGGTGGCTTTTACTTCTGGCGTATCCAATCCAATGTGGGAAAGCAGTTCCTTGTTCGAATCCGTTCCCATAACGACCCCGGCATCGAGGACACCGGGCAACCCGGCAAGCGAACGCTGCAAGGACATGAGCTTTGCCGAGTCGTAATACACACCACTGCGAACTTCCGTTTTGAATGTTGCCATTATCGCTCCTGAAAAATGGGATATTGGGGACAGACACAGAGGATTCGTATTTTGAAGCGCAAACGGTCAATTCGTGCGTCGATCCCCATCGATGATAAAGAACTTCAGGGAAATCACGGGATTAAGTCGTGGGAAAAACACACTGAAACCCGATATTCACCATTCTTCACTATATCACGAACAAATATTGCCAGTCAACTAACCTTAGTCGTAAATTCACTGACAAATAACATAACTTCACTAATAATAAACCTCCCCGGTTGAGATGAAACACAGGGGAGGTTTATCGAGTTCATAAGATACACAGATTACAGGTCGAGCGTCTCCGGGACGCGGAAGTTCTCGTTAGCTTTGCGGACTTCATCAGTAACGTTGAAATCCATGTCCTGACCGATGATCTCTTTGACGTAATTCTTGACGCGCATGGTCCACATATCCTGGGTCAGGTAGAAGATCTTGGCGCCGCCCAGCTCATGCTGGTATTCCGGCCACGGTTTGGAAGGCTGTGCCATTGAAAGACCAGCCATGCGCCAGCCGTTGTAACTTTCGAAGGTCGACCACCATTCCTTGACCTTGAGCAGTTCCATTGCATAGTAGGTCTTGGCATAGTACATCGGCCATCCCAGGCGGGCTTTGCGGGAGAAGGTGAGGGTGTGCAGGCTAACGGCGATGTCCTTATCCCAGACACGACCATTGGCGAAACCGAGCCATTCACCATCCACCAGACCGACCATGGTGAAGGGGTCCTTGAGGCGCTTGCGGCGCAGGGCCAGTACTTCACCGTAAACCCGGACACCAACGATATCATAGAAGTCCTTATCGACTTTCATGACCTTTTCGAGGTAGCCGAGCATGGGGTCGATGTCACTGTCCTGGATTGGGCGCACATAAACAACACGTCCATCTCTTAATGTGAACGTAGCTTCAGGTACCGGGGGCAGGTCCATGGGGGCACCCTGCAGGATACCTTCGATCTCGCGGACATCGATCTTCATCTCTTCAGTTGATACAGGGGTCGGGAGTTCTACTTTCATTTCGCATCCTTTTCTTTATATATTTTGTTATAAAAAGTATAGCATTCCGGACAATTGAAGTCAACAATCACCGGGACAATTAAGACGAAATCAGGATGAAAGTAACATCGCGTTGGATCAAGAAGTGACCTTTTCCACGTCCCATATGGAATTTCCGGAAGTATTCCCTAAATGAAAATGTGATAAAGTAGCTAATTGTAGATCTAGTGCACCCTGATTAAGAATATGCAAATAAACGGAGCGAATCATGAATACTGAAACACAGATGATCACGATCTTCTTCAGACACAACCAGGCAAAGAACCTTGATGAAATACAGGCTCATTTACGGGAAAGCGGATTCTGGAGGGATTTCCCGCCAGAAGGAATGGAGATCGTTTCGTGGGTGGTGATGATGGGCATTGGGCATGTGGTCACACTCCGGTTGCCTCCATCAAGGTTGCGCGAGCTCAACATGGTGATCGAGAAGAAAGCTTGGAAGGCATTCACGACTGAGTTTTATCCCACTTACGAATTTCTTCCGCACTATCAGCAGTTTCACGAAGAAGCGAGCAGGTAGCCAGGATAAAAAAAGGCAACCATCACGGTTGCCTTTTGTGTAATGCTACAGACGGGCTTATTTTCCGAACTTCGCGAAATGCGGAGCGAAGATCACTTCAGGATCAGGAATTTCAGCCGGGATCGGGTAGGCTACCCAGGTAACATTCAGGAAATGCTTGACGGTGATGTTCTCGGTGGTGCTATTGCCGCCCCAGGTGCCGCAACCGAGCGACATGGTGAAGGGCATACCATTCTCCCAGTCGCCGCTGTTGCCCACGCTCTGGGCTTGTCTCACCATCATGCGGCTGACCTTGGCTCTGGTCGCCAGCTCGAGGATGTGTTCTTCATTAACTGAATGAATACCGCACGAATGCCCGTATCCGCTGAAGCCGGTGATGTCAATGACCATCTGAACTGCCTGGTCGAAGTTTTTATACTTCCACAGTGTCACCACAGGCGAGAGTTTTTCAGCTGAGAACATGTCTTCAGGACCGATATGTTCGCCCAGCACCATGATGAACTTGGTGCCTTCAGGAACCTTAATACCTGCTTCATCAGCGATGAATTTAACGCTCTTGCACACGATCTTACCGCTCAAGTGCCGGCCATCAGGCCACATAGCGGCTTTTAATTTGGCGCGTTCTTCCCCGGTTACCAGGTAACCGCCGGTCTTCTTCAGCTCTTCAAGCAGGGAGTCAAAAATACCTTCCTGGATGATGACGCTGTTTTCGGCAGAGCACGAGGTGGCGTTGTCAAAAATCTTGCCTTTGCAGATCTTGGCGGCTGTAACCGGCAGGTCGGCAGTCTCGTCCACCACGATTGTGGCATTGCCGGCACCGACACCGTAAGCAGGTTTCCCGCTGGAGTATGCCGGTTTCACCACTCCGGCGCCGCCCGTGGCCAGTACAAGGTCTACCTTGCCCATTAATTCCTGGGTGAGTTCTATGCTTGGTTCTTCAATATACTGCACCAGGTCCAGTGGTGCCCCAACCTTTTTTAGACCTTTCCGCATTTCTTCACAAATCACGGCGCAGGTTTTCTTCGCCCTGGGATGCGGGGCAAAGATCACCGCGTTGCGGGCTTTAAGGATCATCAACCCGTTGCACGGCATTGTAGAGGATGAGTTGGTCATGGGGGTTATGGCGCCGATTACGCCCATTGGTTTGGCAATTTTCACCAGCCCTTTTTCGGGCACACGTTCAATAACACCAACGGTTTTCACGCCCTGCAAATCGCGCAGTACACCGATGGTTTTCTTCTGGTGTTTCACGACCTTGTCTTCGTACACTCCTAAACCAGTCTCATCGACTGCCAGGCGAGCGACCTGTTCGGCGGTCTCACGTTTGTAAGATTCCCAACCAACAGCCAGGATCATCTCATCCACTTTATCCTGCGGCCAGAATTCGATCACCTTCTGTGCTTCACGTGCTTTAGCGAGCAATTGGTCAATTAATTCGGTCATTGAATTTCTCCTGTTCTTGGATTCAAGTTTTGTTATTTCGTAGCAGCGGCCAGCGCTGATTCAAAGATGTTTAATGCATCGTTCATTTGTGCTTCCGTAACGATGAGGGGCGGGATCCAGCGGATGGTATTATCCCAGGGGCCGGCGGTGAGCAGCATCATATTGCGGTCGAAACACTCATGCTGCACGGCTTTGGTGGTCTTCTTATCGGGCTTGCCATGGGCGTCACGGAATTCTGAACCCACCATCAGGCCTAACCCGCGCACTTCCGCGATCTGGGGGTATTTCTCCTGCAAATGCGCCAGGCCGGCTTTCAACTGGGCACCGCGGATGGCGGCGTTTTCAACAATCTTTTCTTCCTTCATCGCGCGGATGGTGGCTACGCCGGCCGCGGCTGCTACCGCATTACCACCGTAGGTGCCGCCGTGTGAACCGGGGATCCATTTGGACATCAACTCGAGACGGCTGATGACGCCAGAAATGGGCATACCCGATGCGATACCCTTGGCGACGGTCACGATATCCGGTTCGAGATCGAAATGCTGGAAACCGAACCATTTACCGGTGCGTCCAAAACCTGACTGCACTTCATCGGCCACCAGCAGGATGCCGTGCTTCTGTGTCAGTTCGCGCAGTCCCTTCATAAAGGATTTTGGCGGCACAACGTAACCACCTTCGCCAATAACTGGTTCAATGAATACCGCGGCGGTTTCCTGGGGAGACAGCTGGGTCATCAATAATAATTCCAACTCGTCAAGGCACCACTGGCTGGTCTTTTCTTCATCCCAACCGTATCGCAGCGCGTATGGGAAAGGCGTGATGTACACCCCGGACATCAACGGTTGGTAACCGATCTTGTAGCTGTTCTTGGAGGTGGTCATGGCCATGGTGGCGTTGGTGCGGCCGTGGAAGCTGCCCTGGAAGACAATAACGTTCGGGCGGCCGGTGGCGTGGCGGGCAAGTTTAAGCGCGCCTTCCACTGCCTCCGCGCCAGAGTTACTGAAAAAGAACCCGTCCAGCGAGGGTGGAACGATGGTGCGTAGTTCATCCACCAGCTCAAGCAGCGGTTTGTGCACCACCAGGTTGACCTGTCCATGAATGAGCAGACCAGCCTGCTGCCGGATGGCCTCGACCACTTTCGGATGGCAGTGGCCCGTGTTGGTTACACCGATACCACAGGTGAAGTCCAGCACTTTGCGGCCGTCGGTGGCATAGAGGTAGCTGCCCTCGGCGTGGTCAACGATGATATCCGTGTAATGCGTCCAGACGGGTGAAAGGTGTTCAAGGTTTTCTTTGTAATTGATCATGAATTAATCCTCTTGAAAGTGATGGTGTTCCAGGAACGTGTGAGGGCATCTACAAGCGCTGTCGAAGTTCCCTCAAGACCTGATTCACTCAAGTTTTTGCTCCTGGTTTTGGGTATCGATGTCGGGTTGATAAAACTGAATTCCCCAACCTTCCAACTTTTATATTATTGCATAAAAGTACAGGTTGGGGAACTCATATATATCATCACTATTCTATGAAATTCTTCACCACTCCTTCATGCCCCAGGGGAAACCCATTCCCGCCATGCGGTCCATAAAGGGTACCGGGTCAAAGTGTTCCGGCCCTTCCACGCCAGTGGCCTTCCAGATGCCCTCTGCCAGAAGTTCCATGCCGATCACCGCATTGAAAGCGGTCTGCGTCACCACTACCTGGCAGTCGAATTTGTCCATGCTTTCCTTGTTATCTGCCACCTGGTAGAGGTACACGTTCTTTTCCTTGCCGCCCTTCTTGCCCTTCACCCAGGTGCCGGCGCAGGTCTGACCTTCCATCAGCGGACCCAGGTGTGCCGGGTCAGGCAGGCAGGCCGCCACCACATCACGCGGGGCTACTTCCACTTTCCCGACCTTGATGGGTTCCTTGTTGTCCAGGCCCAGCAGGTGCAGTGTTTGCAGGATGCCGATGAACTCATCACCCAGGCCGTACTTGAAGGTGACACGTTTGCAATCGATGTAGCGCGGTACCAGCAGCACTTCCTCATGTTCCACGTTGACGCATTCGTTGGGGCCGATACCTTCAGGGAAGTCAAAGACTTCCTTCTCAGAGAAGGGTTCGGTAGTGAACCAGCCCTTGCCTTTTTCCCAGATGACTGGCGGATTGAGGCATTCCTCGATCGTCGTCCAGATGGAGAAATTGGGGGCGAAATCATAGCCCTTCACGATCAGATTAGCCCCGTCGCGCACACCAATCTCTTCGATCTCGTCAAAAAGGTGGGTAGCCGCGTATTTGGCGAAGACATCCGCCATACCGGGTTCCACACCCAGACCCAACAGCGCGAGGATGCCCTTTTCCTTCCATTTGTCGGCGCGTTCGAACTGGTAGTCACCCAGTTTGATGCCAGTTTTGGAATACGGGGTTTCAGGATGGGGGTGCGAGAGCGTCATCGCCATATCCATGTAGTTGGTGCCCACGTTGTAGGCCGCATCAAAAATGGCTTCGTTGAAGCTCGGATCGCAGGCGTTCATGATCAAATCAACTTCGTACTTCTTCGCCAACTGCTCGATCATATCGCGGTTGCGCGCGTCGACGAATTCCACCGGGAAGCGTGCGTTGTCTTTGATCTTGGCTTGAACCTCCAGTGCGCGGTCTTTGTTGTAATCTGCCAGTACCATCTTCTCAAGCCAGGGGCGCTTCGCGGCCATAACCGCGATGGCTTCTCCAACACCACCCACTCCAACCAGCAATACTTTCATGACTTCCTCCTGTTTTTTGATTAGTGTGCTTCTTCTTCAGCTGTACCCAAAACGTACGGATCCACATCGGGGATGTCCTTCTTCACCCACTTGCGGATCGGGAAATACAATAGCGCACCGATCGCCATGGCAACGAGCGCCAGCCCTACTGCCCCCTGCCAGCCGTAATCGATGATCTGGCTGACAATGGCGATGACGATGATCGTCAGGGGAGCGACCACAATGTAGATCAACCCCCATACACCGCCGGGAACGCGGTTACGCGGCAGGTCAGGTTTCTTCTTGCGCAGCCACACCAGCGCGAATATCTCCGCCATCAGCACCAGCATGTTAAGGAACACATCGATGACCACCAGGTTCTGGAAGGCGGAAGTGGAGAACACCAGGTAAAAGGCTGCGCAAATGAGGATCGAGACCCAGGGTGTACCAAACTTGGGATGTACTTTGTTCAGCCAGGTCGGCATCATACCGTCCTCGGCCATGGCGTAGGGCACGCGCGTACCTCCCAACCCGTTACCGATGAACAGACCGATCATAGAGAATATCGCGGAGATGCCCACGATGGCTCCCAGGAAGTACGAGAGAGGGCTGTCTTTACCGGCGACCTTGTCTCCGATGCGGTGGGCGATGGTGGGGAATTCCCAGCCGTAATCCGTGCCGGGATCCACACCCCAGGTGAGCATCTTTTCATCCTCTACGCCGTATTCGTTCAGGATGGGGCCGATACCGACACCGGTATCTGATTCTTCCAGACCCCAAACAAGGTACTGGCCTTCTTCGCCAGCACCACCGTACAAGCCGGCAACAGTCGGGATGGAGTAGGAAAGGATGGCAGCGATGAGCACGAGCACCATGGCGCGCGGGTAGGTCTTTTTGGGATTCTTGATCTCGTCGCCGGCAGCGGTTGGCAGTTCCCAACCCATGAAGTTCCACATGGCCACGTAAATGCCCACGCTCAATGCCCCAAGCAGGTTGCGCCCATTTACCTCAGCCCCACCCGGCAGGAAGGGGATATTGGCGGGCGTGCCGTTCACGATCCAGGCGTAGATGCCAAAACCGGACATGATGATGATGGGGATGATCATGGCCACGCCCAGCCAGCTGGCAGTGAGGCCTGATAGCTTGGCGCCGCGCACATTGAGCAGCGAGATGGTGATGATCAACACCGCGGCCACCAGCCAGGAGAGAAAGTCAGATGAGAATTCCACTCCGCCGATCGTGGCGCCGTCGCTGAGGGCGGGGATGAAGTAGCTCAGGTACCAGGCGGTCCACACCGGGTAGATGGAAACATCCACCCACGAGACCACCCAGTTCATCCAGCCGGACATGAAACCAGCGAAGGGGCCGAAAGCCTGCTTGACCCAGTGATAATACCCACCTTCCACTGGCATCATCGACTGCATCTCACGAACCATCAGCATGTTCGGAATACTGAATACGAGCGGGGTGATGATCATCAAGAGCAAGGCCAACCCCGGGCCTGAGAGTCCGACCATTGGCTCGGCTCCGAACGCCCCACCGCAAACGGTGAAGTAGATGAGCGCGAAGAGCGGAAGGATGGTCAGCTCTCTTTTTAGTTTTTGCTTCTCTGACTTGACGAGCGTTGCCTTATCGATCTCTGGTGCCATATTTCCTCCTTATGCGAAAAGCGAACTTATAAGAATGAGAATCAATTATGGATGTAGCGCAAATGCCACACCCAGTATGACCAGGGGAATGCACACCAATAAGCGAATGGTAAGGATCAATCTTTCTTTACAATCGAGGGCGGGATCGGCCAGATGTGATCGTCTTTGATCTTGATCGGAACGAAGGATATGTGTGTCTTGCGTACTCCGGGAATTTTGCCGATGACCTCGGTGACAAATTCGAACATCGCGCTGTTATCGCGGGCGAACACCTGGATGCTGATATCAGTATCACCAGTGGCGTAGGCGATGTAACTGACTGACTCGTATGCCGCGAGCTGCGAGGCGATTGTCTTGATCTGAGAAGGTTCAACTTCTATGAACACATCTGCACAAACCGGCAGCCCAATACCCTCGGCGTTAACGTTGCCGCGTACTGTGATCACGCCGTTGGTGATCAGGCGGTTAATGCGGTAACGCACCGCGCGTTCCGAGATTTCCCCGCCGATGCGTTTGGCGATCTGTGCGCAACTCATCCTGCCGTCTTCCAGTAACAGGTCAGAGATCTTCTTGTCGATCGCGTCGATTTTTATCAAATTAGACCTCTCCTTTGCTGAAATATACATAGATTATAGATATTATTTCCGAAAATACAAGTATTATTTGGCCGAATGAAAAATTTTAAGGTTTGAATAAACCAATACTACCTCTAACCCGTGAATAATCAAAAAACATTACTTAAAAATACTTGACATCATTAATTTATTTGCCATAATAAATCCATGGGAAAAACAACATTTTTCCCATGGATCCCTTGTTTATCGGTAGTTTTCATTCCATTATTGGGCGAAATCGGCAATATTGTCTGTTCCCTTGTGTAATCTGTTAGTCCAAAATCATACTAGATCCAAGGAGGAGAAATGCCACAGAATTTTAAAGATGCTTTGACCTATTCAGAACGATGGTTGGACCTGATCGAGAAAGCAGAAGTCTCTGAAGCCGAGGGTAAGCAGATCATCGAGGAAAGCGTCAAGAACTTCTCAGAATTCTTCAACAAGGGTTGGCTTGAGTATCGCAAGTCAGTGACCGAAGCGGGTGACTGGGCTTGCGTGGAATGGACAGGACACGGCGCGATCTTCAGGGATGTGCTTGGACGCGAATATATCGACTGCCTCGGCGGTTATGGCATGATGGACCACGGCTGGAGCCACCCGGACGTGGTAAAAGCGGTGGCGGCACAGCTGCGGCGAACTCCCATGCCCAGCCAGGAACTGATCGACCCTCTGCGGGGAGTATTGGCCCGGTTGATGGCCAATATTACTCCAGGTGACATCAAGTATTCATTCTTCTGTGCCAGTGGTACCGAAGCGGTTGAAGGCGCAATTAAACTGGCGAAAATGTACTCCAAGAAATCGGCTTTCATTGTCGCCACCAAGGCTTTCCACGGCAAGACCATGGGCTCACTTTCCATGCTTGGTAAAGCCGATTACCGCGTACCCCCCGGGCTGCTATATGCCGGGCAGGTGTACCATGTGCCTTATGGTGATGCGGCTGCCGTTGAGCGACAATTGGAGATCTGCGACCAGGTGGGCATTGGTGTCGCCGCCGTGATGATGGAACCCATCCAGGGTGAGGCAGGCGCGATCGTACCCCCGGACGATTTCTGGCCGCGCATCCGCGCAGCCACCAAGAAACATGGTGTGCTGCTGATCGCTGATGAGGTTCAAACCGGCATGGGCCGTACTGGCAAGATGTGGGGTGTTGAACACTGGGGAGTTGTACCAGACATCATCGCTGTCGCCAAGTCGTTGGGCGGCGGCGTCATGCCCGTCAGTGCCTTCTGCTCCACCGAAGAGATCTGGCAGGTGATGATGGACCCGAACCCGTTCATTCACACTACCACTACCGGTGGCGGCGCACTTGCCTGTTCCGCGGCCATCGCATCCATCAATGTTGCCCTCAGGGATGATTTCCCGAAGATGGCACAAGAAAAGGGCGATTACTTCATGAAAGCACTCAAAGTGCTCGAAAAGAAGTATGCCCATGTGTATGACTACATCTCGGGTAGAGGCCTGCTCATCGGGCAGCACTTCAAGGATGCAGAAGTCGGCTACAAGGTTGCGGCGGGTCTATTTAAACGCGGTGTTCTGGTGGCCGGCACGCTAACCAGCGCGCACACCATCCGCATTGAACCCCCAATTGTGATCGAATACGCGCAGATCGATGAAGTGCTGAACCGCCTGGAAGATACATTGAAAGAAGTAACCGCGTAATAGAAAGATAACCCATCTTATCCGCATTTGTTCAGAAAGGAAGGGTCTAATGGTTCTTGAAGGATATCAATACGCTTGGCTGGTCTTTCTGTTTATCGCGCTTTTCTTTGTCGTCCGCATCATTGTGGGTGTTTGGGCAGGCAGGAAAGTTGAGGATAACACAGACTACGTTGTGGCTGGCAGGAGGCTGCCCATTCACATGGCGGCGGCTTCCATCATGGCCACCTGGTTCGCGGCAGAAACCCTCATGGGGGCTTCAGAGACGGCGTACGACTACGGCTTCCAGGGTGTGGTCTTCGACCCCTTTGGCGCGTCAGTCTGTCTCTTCCTGTCAGGTTTTCTCTTTGTCCGTCTGATGCGGCGCGCGAAGTATCTAACGATCGTGGACTTCTTTGAGAGGCGCTACAACAAGCTCACCGTCATTCTGTCCGTCGTAGCAGAAATGCTGACCTACTTCTCGTGGACGGCGGCGCAGATCGTGGCGGGTGGTGCCATTGCCCAGGGTATTTTCGGGCTTGACCCGGTGTGGGGGATGGTCATCGTCATCGCGATCGTGGCAGGATACACAATGATGGGCGGTATGATGGCAGATACCATGCTGGATTTCTTCCAGATGTTCCTGACATCCATTGGTATCACGCTGGTGTTCGTCTTTATGCTCAAAGCGGTCGGTGGCTTCCCCGGTATGATCGAAGGGGCGGGTTCCACTTATGTCTCCGAGCCGTTCAATCTACTGCCTATCAAGGGTGAGGGTTACCTGGGTTACACCGGCGCGACCGGCTGGATGTACTGGCTGGCCGCGTGGATGGCGATCGGGCTTGGCTCGGTGGCCACCCAGGACCTGATGCAGCGCTCGATGGCTGCACGCAACCAGGCTACTTCGGTATACGGCTCCTACTTCGCCGGTGTGCTCTACCTCTTCTTTGGCATCATGAGCCCGCTCATTGGCATCATGACCTATAAACTAAACCCGGGAATGGAGGACATCAGCTACCTGCTGGTGCACGCTGCCATGGAACACATGCCGGCGCTCCTGACCGCTATCTTCATCGCCGCGCTGGTTTCAGCGCTGATGAGCACATCCGACAGCTCGCTGCTGGCGGGTGCCTCGGCGGTGACCGAGAACCTGATCCCGTTGATCACCGGCAAGAAACTGGAGGGCAAGAAAGCGTTGTGGGCAACCAGAATCATGGTGCTCGTCAACGCAGTCATCGGCCTGGCAATAGCGCTGTGGGCGCAGACGATCTACGAGCTATCCGTTGTCGCCTGGACGCTGCTGCTGGTAGGCCTCTTCACGCCATTTGCATTTGGCATGTATTGGAAGAAAGCCAACGCATCAGGGGCCAACGCAGCGTTCATTGGTGGTTTCACCATCTGGATCCTGACGACCATCTTCTTCTTCAACACCGGTCTGGGCGGGCAATCTACAGCAGTCGTGTGCGAGTACGTGCCTGACGCCGCGATCTCGGTTTTCGCCAATGATGGCTGGTGGTGTGCCTTCTGGGATGCGGTTTACGTGGCATCCTTCGTGGCCTTCCTCTCTGCTATCCTCCTGATGATCGTAGTGTCGCTGGCCACGCAGAAGAAGGACCCGGCCAAAAAGCTGGTGGACTACTACGGCGAACCCATCGACATGAATCCCAAGCTGCACCTGGGAATCCTGCCCATCAGGGATGCTTTCAGGAAGATCAGCAAGGAAGAAAAGGAAATCACCTGATCCTGCCTGTTAGTAAGCAGTGGGTGACAACGCTGGTGGTTGTCAAATAGAAAAGTAAATGTGTATAATCAGTGGCGTCCAGGGCTACCCGCTTTGGACGCCACACCATCTCTTCTGTAATCTTCCTGATCAAAGGAGAACAGACCGAAAAACATGTCAAATTTTAATCCTGAGGAATTGAAATACTACGCGCTCATTTTCGGGGTGATCCTGCTGGTTGTTTTTCTTTACCGCAAGGCGATAAGGAAAGTACAGAAGGACCAGGAAGCCAAGTTGAAGGGACAAACCGGCTATAAACCCGCTGCCAGGGTCCCCGCTGAAAAACCGGCGATGACCGAGGAGCAGTTCAATAAAGCCTGGAAGAACCTCTCCTATCTCATTCTGTTGGCGGGAGTAGGGAACTTATACATGGCTTACACCGCGATCAGAAGCGCCATCCAACCCAACGGCTTGTGGGTCTGGTGGGTTGACGCGGTCTTCAGCATACTGGCGGCAGGTGCGGCTTTCTTGATGTGGCGTAAAAGAGAAAAGCTCTGGGTGTTCATCTATTTCATCCTATTGCTTGTACCCATCTTCCTGTTCATGTCCATCAAAGGGACACCGTTCAAGGTTGGTGCGTTGATCCATCTCTTCCCGCTGGTGCTGCTTTACTTTGCCCTCAAGCCAATTTGGGCTGGTATGAAACAGTGATAACCCGCACTCAAACGAAAAATCCCCCGCATAATCGAAGCGGGGGATTTATTAACTGGAATTGAATCAGTCCAATATTTGCCCGACTGCCTCGCTGAAAACTTTGGTGTGGTAATCGATGTCGGCTTCGGTTACATCCGGTGCAATTAGTGCCATGTTGTGGAAGGGGGTCATCAGTATGCCCCGGTTCATCGCTGCCAGGTGCATATAGCGGTCCAGCTCTGAGTCGACCGCGGCTTCGGCGTCGCCGCCGTTGCGCGGCAGCTCGGGGCAGAACCAGTATTC
>CAYMGO010000052.1:0-14730 GCA_964390015.1 uncultured Anaerolinea sp.
GCGCCAACGATCACATCCGCCGGCCTGCCCCAGGTACCCGCGCTGCCGCAGGTTTGCCCCTCGGCGCGCCAGCCGCTGACAAAAACCTCGCTGCCAATCGGCATCTCGCCATCCAGGAGGATGCGCTCCACCTTGCAGTCGCGGATGCTGGCATTGCTGGTGTTCCATGAACCGTGGTAGGCCACGTACAGGCTGTTATGATACGCTGCCGGGAACGCCAGGCGCTCGATCGAAATGGCCATACCCAGCGGCGCGCTGTGCGCCAGGTCGGTGAACGAGGCCGGCACCACGTTCTGCAGCGAACAATCGAATCCCTCGGGCAAAGGCAACCCGCTTTGCTCATCCAATACCTCTGCCTGTAAGGGATTGTTGACACCGCTGACGGCGGTATAGCAATACGGCCAGCCGTGCGACCACCCACCCCGCACCGGGATGATGATCTCCTCCGGGGGCAGGGTATCCGTGCTGCCCTGTTCATCTTTCAGGTTATCTCGCCCGTTATGATTGGCCCACAAAGCGCCGGAGGGCGTCCATAAAAAGTCCACGCTGTTGCGCAATCCCCATGCCCACACGGCGCGCTTGCGTTCATCCGCGTC
Organism: uncultured Anaerolinea sp.; assembly: GCA_964390015.1. Taxonomy (GTDB): domain Bacteria; phylum Chloroflexota; class Anaerolineae; order Anaerolineales; family Anaerolineaceae; genus UBA6107. Next base: position 597 of record CAYMGO010000052.1, read on the forward strand.
GTTCGCGAAGGGGTTGTCTGCCGGGATGCTGCCATCAGGATTGAAGCGCAGGATTGCAGCGCGTCGCGGATCACCTTCCTCGCACACGTTGCAACTCGAACCGGCGCTGACGTAAAGCAGCCCATCCGGGCCAAAGTGCAGCGTGCGTGAGGTGTGCCCACCCGCGCCGGGTATGTTTTCCGTTACCAGTTCCCGGGTTTCCAGTTTTCCGTCGCCATCACCGTCGCGCAGGCGCGTCACCCGTCCGGCTTCAGCCACGTAGAGCCAGCCCTCGTGCCATTCGATGCCGTGCGGACTGTTGAGCCGGTTGGCAATGATCTCTATGCTGTCAGCCAGCCCGTCGCGGTTGCGGTCCGGCAGGCGGGCGATTTCACCGCTGGCGTATAGAGAGACGTAAACCTCACCATCTTCACCCACAGCCATGAAACGTGGTGTACCCGGGATGCGATCTGCAAAAATGCGGATGGCGAAACCCTCCGGGAGCGTCAACCTTTCAGCAGCCTCATCAGCCGGTGGGAGAGGGATAATTGCCGTTATGGTGGGCTGCGGAGTGGCTGCTGCAGGTTCAGCTGTGGCAATAGCAGCCGTTGGTGATTTGGTGAACGATATCGTCGCCAGCGCTGGCTGAACAGGCTGGTTGGGGGTAATGCTTTTGGGTAATGTCAATAAAAGAGTGAGCACTACGACTGCGATAAAAAACAATAGTTGAGGAGATGGCTTTTTCATGGGTTCCCCGGAAATTATAATCGGACAATATTTGTATTATTAATAAGATTATACAATCACCACGCCTCCTGGTCAAGCAGCGCGCCGGTTACATGTTAGAATTTATGCGTTAACCGTGAGCCTGGTTTTACTACTATGAATGCATCTGATCCCAATACCTTCACCCCCACTCCTGCCATGCGTGCCGCGGAGCGCCTGCTCACCGCCTTCCTCAAAGTGGCCACAAAGCAGTACCTGTCGCTCAAGCCAACCGACAAAACAACGGTTCCGCCACCGCAGCCCGGGCATAGCTACACCCTGTACGCGCACGTGCCATTCTGCGAGAGCCTTTGCCCCTACTGCTCTTTCAACCGCTTTGTACTCAACCGTGAGAAGGCAGCCTCTTATTTCAGCTCCATGCGCGCGGAAATGCGCATCGTGGCTGACCTGGGCTACCATTTCACCTCGCTCTACCTGGGTGGTGGCACCCCCACCGTGCTGCCGGATGAACTGGCGCGCACCATCGACCTGGCGCGCGAACTCTTCGACATTAGCGAAGTCAGCTGCGAGACCAACCCCAATCACCTGAACCCGGAAATGGTTGCGTTGCTCAAAGAGCGCGTACAGCGACTTTCCGTGGGCGTGCAGAGCTTCGATGACGGGCTGCTCAAACAGATGAACCGCTTCCAGAAATTCGGTTCAGGCGCCGGTATCCTTGAGAGCATCCGCCGCACCGCACCGTTCTTCAAATCCCTCAATGTGGATATGATCTTCAACTTCCCCAGCCAGACGCCGCAGATACTGCGCGACGACATCCGCGCGGTCATCGACTCCGGCGCGCAACAGGTAACCTTTTACCCGCTCATGTCCTCGCCATCCGTAAAACGCTCCATGGCGAACAGCGTGGGCGAGCTCGTGCCCTCCCGTGAAGCCGAATACTACAGCATCATCAGCAGCGGTCTGGCGCGTGATTTCATTCCCCTCTCCGCCTGGACCTTCGCGCGCGGCGGCAGCAATCTCATTGACGAATATATTGTCGACAGCGAAGAGTACGTCGGTGTGGGGTCTGGAGTGTTCTCCTACCTGGATGGCAGTCTTTACGCCAGTACCTTTTCGCTGCGGGAGTACGATGAACTGATTGCCCGGGGCGGGATGGCGCTCACCGGTGCACAGCCCTTCAGCCAGCGCCAACAGATGCGCTACCGCATGATGATGGACATGTTCGGGCTGCGTTTTGACCGCGCCGCTTTCAGGCAACGCTTCGGTGTACCCGCCAGCCGCGGCTTATGGCTGGAAATGCTTTTCTTCCGCCTGCTGAGAGCCTTTGACAAGGCTAACCCCGCCATCCCCTCGCCGATGGGACGCTACCTCTCGCTGGTGATCATGCGCGAGTTCTTCACCGGTGTCAATCACCTGCGCGATATCGCCCGCGCTTCACTCACCCCGTTTGACCGTGGAGAATGCTATGAACCCTGAACCTTTAAGCAAACCCGTCCGGCGCCGGCCTTTAGCCCTCAGGATCATCCTGTTCCTCCTGGCGGGTGTCAGCGCGCTGGCGGTGCTGGTCATCCTTGTGGGTGCGCTGGCCTTCACCATCGCCAACCACACCAACGGCAAGATCACCTCATCGGGTGAGACGCGGCGTTACCTGTTGTACGTACCGAAAAACATCGATTTTTCACAACCCGTGCCCCTGGTCATCACCTTCCACGGATTCGCACAATGGCCGAATAATCAGGCAAACGTGAGCCAGTGGAAACCGATCGCGGATCGGGATGGTTTTATCGTCGTCTACCCTTCAGGCACCAGTTTCCCCAAACGCTGGCACGCCAGTACCGAACAGGGCGTGGACCTTGAAAAAGATGTGGCTTTTATCAACGACCTGATTGACGAACTGCAATCTGAATACAACATCGATACCGTGCGCATCTACGCCAACGGTCTTTCCAACGGCGCGGGTATGACCTTTTTACTCGGCTGCAGGTTATCAGAGCGCATCGCCGCCATTGGCGGTGTGGGCGGTGCATATACCTACCCGTTGGACCAATGTGAGCCTGCCCGCCCGGTGCCGATGATCGCTTTCCACGGCAATACTGACCCCATCGTGCCGTATTACGGTGGACCTTCGCGAAATTTTGATATCCCCTTTCCCAGCATCCCGGTATGGATGCGTGAGCGCGCCTCACTGAACGGTTGTGATCCCACACCAACCCTCCTGCCCGCCAGCGGCGCCGTCAGCGGCGTGCGCTACAGCAATTGTGATTCCGGGGCGGAAGTCATCTTTTACACCATTGATGGCGGTGGTCATACCTGGCCGGGCGGCAAACCGCTTCCTGAACGGATCACTGGCGAGACGAATATGGATATCTCCGCCTCTGAAACCATGTGGGAGTTCTTCCAGCAGCATACACTACCAACAGACTGAACTCGCTGCGCGAAAACACCCCCCGCTTGCTATAATCTCATTATCAAGAGGAGGTAAACATGAAGCGGACATTCCTGTTCTGTTGTGTTGTGCTCTTAACCCTCACGGCGTGCCAATTGCCCTCGCTCCAGTTTGTCAAGGATTTGATCCAGCGCATCAGACCAGAAGAAGACAACCCCGCTCAACCCACACCCGATCTAAAAATCGATAACGCCTATTTTGCCGAACTCGGGTGTTTTGAGGATCCCGCCTGCCTGCCTGATGAACTACAGCGACTGGACCCGCCAATCTCATCAATTAATGAACCTTCTGATATCCTTGGAGGATTGAACCCGGTGTTGCCGCTGGCGGTGGGCAGCACGGTTCTTTCCAGAGACGAAGTGGAAATTCCTGCTGTTTATGTCAAACGCTGTATGCGCTACCAGTTCATTCGTTACCTGGTTGCAAATAACGGCGAAATTGAATTGGTGGATTCTATTGAGAAACTGGCAAAGATTTACGCGCCAATCGAATCATCAGAGGAAGCACTCAGCTATGCTGTTGCTGCCACCGGTTACACCGCTCTCTTTGACCTGGGAAGAAAGTCAAAATTGGTTTTCTATAATCCGCTTGTTGAGACAACTTTCGTGTCACTGGTCGAAGGGAATTATCATGTCGGCCTGTTCGATAACTACATGTGCGGCTGCGGTCCCCACATCACGAGAAGCGTGGAAGTGACGGTTCACCCGGATGGGACAATTGAGACCGCAGAGCCGCAAGACGCCTTCAGCGATCCCGAGTACGACGGCCTGTGCATTGATTGAGCACGTCTGACTTGACGCGCAATCCTCCAGGCATGGATTCTTCATCGAGTTGCTTCATTTTCTGGTAATTGCCTGGTTGCTGACTACGGATTTTTCAGATGTTATAATCCCCGTATGCGCAGCAAACGCACGAGGATATCACTCACAATAATTGGCGTGCTCATCGTTGCAGGCGTGGTGATCAGCCTGCCCCCGGTGTGGTCGCGGGTCAGTTACCATGCCCGCGATCTTTACGCTAAACTGAAATATCGTATCAACCCGCCGCAGTCTGAAGTCTTCATCCCCTCCGGCGCGGAGGAGGACGGGTTCGTTGCAACCTCTGTCGCGGCTACACTTACCGCGGTTGTGCCTACACCACTTCCTTCCAGCACCCCCACACCCGCCACGCCAATACCCACAACCCCGCCCACGCCCACGCTCGCGCCACTGCCTTCCAAAGCCTACCTGCCCGGCGTGAAACCCGAACCGCAATTATGGAACAACTGCGGCCCGGCAACGCTTTCCATGAACCTTTCATTTTTCAACTGGGGGCAGACACAAGTTGAAGCCGCGGAAGTGCTCAAACCCAACCCGCGCGACAAGAACGTGATGCCTTACGAGATGGTCAATTTCGTGAACAGCCAGACCAACCTCCGCGCGCTCACACGCATTGGTGGAGACATTGATACCATCAAGCGCCTGCTCAACGCCGGCTTCCCGGTTCTGGTGGAAAAGGGTTTTGAACCCGGTGACCTGAAAAAAGAAGGCTGGATGGGGCATTTTAACCTGGTCATCGGTTACAACGACGACGCCCAATCCTTCATCACTCAGGATTCCTACCTGCTCAGCCACCCGCCTGGCGGCAGTGAGATCAAGGATATTGAGACCTTCACGGGCTTCACCGTGCGTTATGATGATATGGAAAAGAACTGGCGCGCGTTCAACTACGTCTTCCTCGTGGTCTATGCGCCCGATAAAGAGAACGATGTGCTTAACGCGCTCGGACCTTTGATGGACGAGAACGCGGCTAACCAGGCAGCCTATGCACGCGCCAAACACGAGACTGCTGCCCTTACTGATGTGCGTGACCGGTTTTTTGCCTGGTTCAACGCCGGCACTAGCCTGGTGAACCTGGCAGATTATGGCGGTGCTGCTGCGGCATACGATACCGCCTTCAGCATCTATTCGCAGATCCCCGAAGACGCGCGCCCCTGGCGTATGATGTGGTACCAGACCGGTCCATACTTCGCCTATTATTACTCGGGGCGTTACACTGATGTCATCGCGTTGGCTGATCAGACGCTGGAGCGCATGACCGCCGAGCCCATCCTCGAGGAAAGTTATTACTGGCGCGGCATGTCTTACCTTGCCCTGGGGGATAATGAACGCGCGCTTACCGAGTTCCGAGACAGCCTCAAACACCACCCGGGTTTCGGCCCCAGCCTGGCCGCGCTCGAGCAGATGGGGGAAACTCCCTGAGATTTTCGGCTATACTTGTAGTGGTTTATAAAAATCCATGATCAAGCTCCTGCACTTCGCCGATGCTCATATCGATATCGCCACACACGGCAAGCACGACCCTGAAACGGGTCTGCCCATCCGCGTCCACGACTTTTTGAAGGCGCTCGACACGATCGTTGACCAGGCGATCGATGAAAAGGTGGACCTGGTAATTTTCGCCGGAGACGCCTATAAGGACCGCACTCCCTCGCCCACCTTTCAGCGTGAATGGGGCAGGCGGATGATGCGCCTGCCGCTTGCTGGCATACCCACCCTGCTGTTAATTGGCAACCACGATATCAGCCCCGCCAGTGGACGCGCCCACACCCTGCAGGAATTTGATACCCTGCAGGTTCCGAAGGTGCGGGTATTGAACAAACCCGAATTGCTCACACCCGCGGACCTGTGGGGGCTGCCGCTGCAGGTGCTGGCGCTGCCCTGGGTGTTCCGCTCCAGCCTGATGGCTTCGCTAGAACTCACCACCGCCGATGGGGATACCATCAACGACGAGATCGAAAAACGCCTTACCACCATCCTGCAGGCAAAAATGAATGAACTTGATCCATCGCTGCCCGCTGTTCTTGTGGCACACGGCTCAGTGCAGGGAGCGGTGTACGGCAATGAACGCACCGTCATGCTGGGCAAAGACCTGGTGCTGCCCGGTTCCCTGGTGAAGGACCCGCGCCTGGATTACGTCGCGCTAGGTCACATCCACAAGCACCAGAACCTCAATCCCGGTCAGCACCCGCCCGTGGTGTACCCGGGTTCGATCGAACGGGTTGACTTTGGCGAAGCCGCTGATGAGAAAGGCTTTATCATCGCCGAGGTAGAAAAAGGTAAAACCGCGTTCAGATTCATCAAGTTGAACGGGCGCGCCTTCTTCGACCGCCTGGTCAGGATCAAAGAAAAGGACGGGGTGATGGAGAAGATCCTCGCCGCCCTGCCTGGTGAGAGTGAAATCCCGAATGCCATCGTCAGGCTGACCATCGAGTACCCGCGCGAATTGGAAATGTTCATTGACGAACCTGTGCTGCGCGATAAGTGTAATTCCGCGCTTGAGTTCCACCTCATCCGCCGCCCGCAGGAGGAGGCCCGCCTGCGCCTGCCGCCTGATCAGACTATCGCCAGCCTCACCCCGCTCGAGCTGCTCTCAACCTACTGGAAATCGATCCACACGCAGCCGAAAGAGATGGATAACCTGCAGTCGCTGGCACGTTCGATCATTCAAACTGTATCGGGGTCAGAACAGGAAGAAACCCCGGAAGGTTGAAACCGATGTCTAACACTTTTATCGAGATCATCATCATCTTCGTCCTGATCCTGTTCAACGGGTTCTTTTCAATGTCTGAAATCGCCATCGTTTCAGCGCGCAAGGTGCGCCTGGAGCAGCGCGCTGGTGAAGGGGATAAGGGAGCCGGTCGGGCGCTGGAACTCTCCAATGCCACCGGTAAATTCCTCTCGTCAGTACAGATCGGTATCACACTGGTAGCCATGCTCACCGGTGCCTATGGCGGCGCCACCCTGGCAGAAAGACTGGCGAAATCTCTTGCACAGGTTCCCTGGCTGGCCACCTCCGCTGCCACGCTCTCCCTCGTCATTGTCGTTCTGCTCACTACATATTTTTCACTGGTCATCGGCGAACTTATTCCCAAGAAGATCGCTCTCAACAACCCCGAAAAGATCGCATCAGGTGTTTCGGGAATCATGACGTTCATCGCCAAAATCGCCTCACCGCTCACACGGCTGCTATCCGCCTCGACCGACCTTGGCGTGCGCATACTCGGCATTAAACCATCGGGTGAGCCACCCATCACGGAAGAGGAGATCAAGGTTCTCATCGACCAGGGCACGCAGGTGGGAATTTTTGGCGAGGCAGAACAAGGCATGGTGGAGGGGATCTTCAGGCTGAACGACCGTTCGATCAATGCCATCATGACCCCGCGCCCTGATATCACCTGGCTGGACGCCGACGACAGCATCGATGAGATCCTCAAGGTCGTGCTCGAGTCTCCTTACTCCCGCTTCCCCGTCTCGCGGGAATCACTGGACAATGTGCTGGGCATCCTCAAATCCAAAGACCTGCTGGAAAAGCAACTGGCGGGAGAGCCTTATAACCTGATCGATGTGCTGGAGAAGCCCCTGTTCATCCCTGAAAATACGCCTGTTATGCGCGTGCTGGAAATGGAGCGGGAAAACGGAGTTCATGAAGCGCTGGTCATCGATGAATACGGCGGCGTGCTCGGGTTCGTCACCCTCTTTGATGTGCTCGAAGCCATCATCGGAGAACTCCCCAGCCACGACCAGGCATCAGAACCTGAGATCGTGATACGCGAAGACGGTTCCTACCTGGTGGATGGGCTGCTGCCGATCGACGAATTCAAGGAACTGCTTGACGTGGATCTCCTCCCGGAGGAGGACAAGGTTGGGTTCCAGACCGCCGGCGGTTTCGTGATGAACCACGTGGGTTCCATCCCCCACGCCGGGCAATCCTTCCAGTGGCAGGACCTGCACTTTGAAGTGCTGGATATGGATGGGCACCGCATTGATAAGATCCTGGTCACCCGTGCTGCCTTGAACTCGCAGGAAGGCGGGCCGGGCGCATGATCCTCGACCGCCTGCAGATCAGCGGCTTCCTTTCCTATAAAGAGAAAGTGGATATCGATTTCTCGGGCTTCACCCTGGCCTGTATCTCCGGGGCAAACGGCGCAGGCAAATCCTCGCTGCTCGAAGCCATCACCTGGGCGCTTTTCGGTGAAGCCCGCCGCAAAGACGATGCCGTCATTAATATGCGCGCAGATACCGCCGAGGTGATCCTCGATTTCGATTACGAGTCCGCGCGTTACCAGGTGCAGCGCAGCAAAACGCGCGACAAAAGCACATTGCTGGAGTTCCGCCTGCGCAACACGGATGGAAAATGGCTGGCGCTTACCGAAGCCACCATGCGTGCCACCGAGGACCTCATCCGGCGTACTCTTCACCTTGATTACGAGACGTTCACAAATGCATCCTTTTTCCTGCAAGGCAAAGCTGACCAGTTTGCCCAACAGCGCCCCGGTGACCGCAAGCGCATCCTTTCCGGCATCCTTGGCCTTGAGGTCTGGGATGGCTACCGCGATGAAGCTTCACGGCGCCGTAAAAATCTTGAAAATGACCTGGCGCTGGTCAACAGTCATCTGCAGGAGATTGAGAGCGAGCTGCAGGAGGAATCCGCACGAAAGGAACGCCTCGCCCGCCTGGAAAAGGAAGTGGGAAACAGAAAGGACCTCTTTGAGGCGCGGAAGGTCTATCTCGATCAGCAGCGGCTGATCGCTGATCGCATCCATAATGACCAGCGGCAGGTGGAAAAGCAGCGCGCCGAGGTGCAGCGCATGCGCACTGAAAATGACAACACGGCTGCGGACCTTGCCATCCGCGTTCAGGAACGCGAACACCACCGCTCGCTGCTGCAGAACGAAGCCCAGATCAGGCAGGAGGTAACTGCCTGGGAAGCAGCGCGAAAAGCACTCGAAGAGTGGGAAGCTGTTGCTGTGAATTTCCACCAGTATGAATCCCAGCGCCAGGGTCCGCTGCGCGCCATTGACATTGAAGAAACCCGCCTGCGCGCCGAGCTGGAAACGCTGCAGCAAAAACAGGCTGAAATACAGGCGCTTGAAAAAGACCTGCCCGAACTGGAGAAACTGGTTGTAGATTCTGGCAGGTCGGTTGAAGAATGCACCCAAAAATTAGCCGCCCGCGCGGAACTTGAGAAGGAAATGCGCGAACTTCAGGATGAAAAAGCGCGTGCCCGGGCTGAGAATACACGCTTGAAAGTTGAAATGGACGAGATCGTAGATCACCGCGCCCACCTGGAGGAGATCAGCGGTGCCACCTGCCCGACTTGTGAAAAACCGCTTTCACTTGAAGAACGCCAGCGCCTGGTGGATGAGATCAACATACGCGGCAAAGAAAAGGGCGATGCCTACCGCGATAACCAGAAACTGATGGAGCAGTGCGACATCCGCTACCGAGAACTGGAGACCGCGCTTGTTGACCTGCAGCGTGTTGACGCTGAACTGAAACTGCAGCAGCGCATTTACGATGCCAAAACAGAGGAATTGCGCGTCAAACAGGTCTCAGTTAAAGATTGGCAAGCCAAAGGAGAAGTGCGCCTGGCAGGGCTGGGTGAAATTCTGCGCTCTCTATCATTCGCAGCAGAGCCCCGCGCGCAGTTGGCCGTCATAGATGCCCAGTTGAAAGAACTTGGATACGATGCCGCCGCCCATGAACAGGCGCGCCGATTGGAGCTGGAGGGACGCGCCAGCCAGGAAAAAAGGCTGCAGCTGGAGCAGGCCAGGTCTGCACTCGCCCCGCTCGAACGCGACATCAGCACCCTACAGAAAACCATCGAAAAAAATGAAAAACACCTGACCACCCTGGTCGATGAACTGAACCAGGCTGAAGAAAAGCTGGAGATCGAATCCACCAGCCTTCCGGATCTCAGTCAATTAGAAACCGAGTATTTCGCTGCCCAGGAGCAGATGAACCAGGCGATCAGCGACCTGGGTTATACACGCAACCAGGTGGAAGTGCTCGACAAACAACGCGAATTGAAGATCGTGAAATTGGAAGAGAAGGACGATCTCAACTCGCGGATCACTGACCTGAAGACGCTTGAACGCGCCTTTGGCAAAGACGGCATCCCCGCGCTGCTCATTGAACAGGCGCTGCCGGATATAGAGAATCACGCCAACGAGATCCTTGACCGCCTCAGCTCGGGTAGTATGTCCATCAGCTTTGAGACGCAGCGGGAATTCAAAGACAAGAAGCGCGAAGACCGCCGTGAGACCCTGGATATTCTCATCCGTGATCCCGCCGGTGAACGCGCCTACGAGCTGTTCTCAGGCGGAGAAGCCTTCCGCGTGAATTTTGCCATTCGCCTTGCGCTCAGCCGCGTTCTGGCACACCGCGCCGGGGCTCGTTTACAGACCCTTGTCATAGACGAGGGTTTCGGCAGCCAGGATGCTGACGGCCGCCAGCGCCTGGTGGAGGCCATTAACCTGGTGGGATCGGAATTTGAGAAGATACTGGTCATCACGCACCTCGAAGAGTTGAAAGACGCCTTCCCTGCGCGCATCGATGTCACCAAGACCCCATCCGGTTCAGCGGTCGAGGTAATGGTGGCATGAACATGATCCACGCCCGCGTCGGTTTGCAGCAGCGCGTTCTGCCGGAGTACCGTGCTGAATTCTTCGACACGCTGGCGACCGCCTGCCTGAAGGGACTGAGCGTATTCGCGGGCGACCCCTGCCGTGATGAAGCAGTTGAAACCGTGAAAAAACTCAACATCGCCAATTTCACCCATGCGCGCAACCTGCATTTCTTGAGCGGCGGGGCCTATTTTTACTGGCAGGCGGGTTTTCTAAACTGGCTGCGCCGCTGGCAGCCCGATGTACTCATTATGGAGATCAACCCGCGCAACCGAACAAACCCGTTGGCGGCACGCTGGATGAAAGCCCAAAGCAGACCGGTCATCGGCTGGGGATTGGGCATTCCCGGCGGCGGCTTTCTTCACACGCTCTTCCACCAGACCCTGCTGCGTTCTTGTGATGCTATCATTGCTTACTCCGCCAGTGCCGCCCGGCAGTATAGCGCCGCAGGCGTGAACCCCGCGCATATTTTTATCGCTGCCAATGCCGTCACCCGGCGGCCTGCCAACAGCGCCATTCTGCGTCCGCCAACCTACCGCGAGGATATTCCTCAGGTTCTATTCGTCGGCCGCCTGCAGCCGCGCAAGCGCGTAGATACCCTGCTGCATGCCCTGGCAAAACTGCCTCCGCATAAACAGCCGCGTCTCAATATCATTGGTGATGGACCTGATCGCTCACGCCTCGAAATGCTCGCCTGGGAGGTATACCCGCGCGCAGTGTTCGCAGGCGCCAAACATGGGGTCGAGCTGGAACCTTATTACGAAGAAGCTGACTTGTTCATCCTGCCGGGAACAGGCGGGCTGGCAGTGCAGCAGGCAATGGCGCATTCCCTGCCGGTCATTGTAGGCCAGGCGGATGGCACCCAGGGCGAACTGGTACGCGAAGAAAACGGCTGGACGCTGTCAGAAGACAACCCGCAAATCCTCGCGCGAATCATCGATGAAGCGCTTTCAGATATAGAACGCCTGCGCCAAAAGGGTCTGGCTTCCCACCGCATCGTCGCCGAGGAGGTCAACCTGGAAGCCATGGTGCAGACCTTCGCCACGGCAGTCAAATCTGTTCTTTAGAGGTTCAAGAGAGGAAAAGATGAACCTGCTGATCATTGCTGATGGGCGTAGCCCGATCACCCGGCGCTGGATTCGCATGCTCCAGCCGCTGAATTACACCATCAACCTGATTTCCACCTACCCCTGTCAACCGGTTGATGGAATCAACGAGACCATCATCTTCCCGGTAGCCTTCGCCAACCTCTCAGGCAGCCAGGCGGGCGGAGGTGCAAAAAAGAGCAGCCGCAGGATGGTCTCGCGCTACCGCGGACTGGCCGCTACCCTGCGCCATTGGTTGGGACCGCTCACGATCACCCGTTTGGAAAAAGATTACCTGGCACTGCTGGAACGCCTGACCCCGGATATCGTTCACGCGCTGCGCATCCCGTACGAGGGCATGCTTGCCAGCCGCACCCCACCGGAAATCCCGCTGGTCATATCAACCTGGGGCAACGATTTTACCTATCACGCCATCTCTAACGGGGTGATGGGTAGTGCCACGCGCCGTACCCTGCTGCGCGCCGATGGACTGATGGCAGATACCATCCGCGACCTGCGCATTGCACGCACATGGTCATTCAATCCCGCCAAACCGGCCATTTCGCTGCCGGGTAACGGCGGTATCGATCTGGAGGAGATGGAAAGCATAACACGCGGAATTGGCCTGGCAGTACCCTGGCATGTGATCAACCCGCGCGGGTTCCGCAGCGGGTCAGTGCGCAACGATACATTCTTTAAATCCATCCCTCACATTCTCAGCCTGCATCCGGATGTGCAGTTTGTCTGTCCGTGGATGGCGGGTCAGCCTGAAGCACTGCGTTGGGTAAACCGCTTGAGGATCTTTGACAACGTCTCGCTGCTACCCATGATTTCACAGGCGGATCTATGGCGTGAGTTTGCACGTTCCCTGGTATCCGTCTCCGTAAGTGAGCACGACGGCACACCCAACTCGCTGCTCGAAGCCATGGCCATCGGCTGCCTGCCGGTGTGCGGTGATATCGAGTCCATCCGCGAATGGATTGGCAACGGTGAAAACGGCATCCTGGTCGATCCCAACGACCCATACGCGTTGGCCGAGGCAGTGCAGCGCGGCATTACAGATGAAGAATTCCGGCGCGTTGCGGCTGAACGCAACCTCGCGATCATTCGTGAGCGCGCAGAGGTCTCTACCGTAAGGCAGCAGGTGGCAGAGTTCTACAGCCGCATGACCGGGTTCATTGTATAAAAAAGAGCTGGCTCAATGCCAGCCCTTTTTAGCCTCATTTTTTTCTACTTAAAAATTGTTCCGTCTTTTTTATACTGCATAAACAACTGCCCCCAGGCGGTGGTCTCGCACCAGTCCTTGAACACATGCTTTTCTTTCAAAGGCCAGTGAACATAGTCATGGTATACCTCGGAGAAGGCAATGGGGATGGCCACCAGCGGCGTGCGCGTCACCAGCTTTTGCAGGAACTTGGTGGGCCCGTACCAGGTAAGCCAGCCCATGAACTGGTGCAGGTTGTGACCCACCTTGAAGTGCCAATTCTCACCTGAAATGTCATCTCCTACCAGCTCGATCTCGCGTGGGTCGCCTGTACCCAGCCCCTGGTTGTGCCCAAGGTTGATGTACTTGATGCTCATTGGGTCAAAGCCCATCAGTTTGGCGGCAACGGCGTCAATGGCCACCTGGTCCTCTGAGGCCAGGATGACGTTCTTCACTTCCGGCTTCATCACGCGCGGCCCCGTGCCGTTGCCGGCTGTCGTGCCATCCATCACCGCAAACAGCCCGGAGTGGATCTCTTTCTGGATAGCCAGCAGGTCGATGATCGTCTCGTGAATGAAGGAATGGGTGTAGTGCCGGTGTTTGGTGAGCAGCCCACCGAAGGCGTTCTTAATGGCACCCGTGGTGGTGGTATAGATGTGACATTTCACCGTTGGCAGGTGAATGATGTTCTTGCCCACGAAGTAATCCGGGATGAAGATGCCCTCCGGGTAGATATGGTCGAGCGCGTTCATCTTTGCTTTTGGTTTGTATTCAATCCAGCTCATATCTTTGGGTTCAAAGTTGTACAACACCGGGATGTTGTAGTGCTTGAAGATCGGCACGTAGCCGTTGAGATCTTCACCTTTGAAGGCATTCGTCACAACCGTCTGGTTCTGCACACAGGAGATATCTTCGTACCCGTTCTGCCGCAGCGCCAGGATGGTGCCTTCCAGCTGCCAGGGGGTGGTGTTGGCGCTGGGCATCGGGAAGTGCCACGAGATATTATCCTTGAGAATGGTAGTGGCGCCGGGATCCAGCGCTTTTCGCCCGCCAGCCAGTTCGAACAGGCGCGCATAATCCTCCAGAACAGTCTCTGGAGTGGTTTTGATCACAGCTACTTTTGATTTCATATGCATCATCCCTTTATGTGTTCTCAAATTTCCGTTAAGCAACCGTCTCTGCAGAAAGCTGCTGAGTATCGGTTTATGATTTCGTTCTCGAGAAATTACTCCGCTCTCTAACTCCTG
>CAYMGO010000052.1:14830-16426 GCA_964390015.1 uncultured Anaerolinea sp.
GCCCTTATCCTTCTCATCTGTACATTGTTTATCCTGGTGTCGTGCAATTTTCCCATCCGGGACTTATCCGCCATCACACATCCGTACAAGACCCTGGACCCGGCAATTTTCGAATCACGCCCCACAGAAACGCCAGCTGCTGCACAACCCGGTTCCATCCCTGCCAACACCCCCGCTCCCCCTCCCGCCGTTGATGAGGACCTGTATCACATCTATGCCATTCGCTCCGGCGATACGCTCGATGTGGTTGCCAGTCACTTTGGTGTCGCCCCCTCTGCCATCACGTCCGTTGAGCCGCTGCCGGTCGAGGGAATCCTCCCGCCGGGGCAATTCCTCGTCATCCCAAAAAACCTGGATAACCAGGTGGAGCGCGAGGTGATCCTCCCCGACAGCGCGGTCATCGATTCTCCCTGCGCCGCGGACTTTGACATCAGCGCATTCGTGACCGAAGCCGGGGGTTACCTGAGCACCTTCAGCCAGCTGGTGGCAGGAGCGCGCATTAGTGGCGCAGAAGTTGTGCGGCGCGTCGCCGACAACCAATCGATCAACCCGCGCCTGCTGCTGGCCATCGTTGAGTACCGCTCAGGGCTGGTATTCGCTGACGACACCCCCGGAGACATCTACCATCCGCTGAATTTCAACAATGAGTTCTTCAAGGGGCTTTACCAGGAGCTGTCACTGGCAGCGCGCATGATCAACACCGGTTATTACGGCTGGCGTTATGGGCAGATGACCACGGTTACCTTCGCCGACCAGGTTTCGCAGCGCATCGCCGCGAATCTAAATGCTGGTTCAGCCGGCATCGTGTACATGTTCTCGCAGCTTTACCCCTCCGCAGTGTGGGAGGAGCGTCTTTTCGGGACCGGCGGATTTATGGAAACCTACCTGACCATGTTCCCCGACCCCATGCTCTGCGCAGCAGAAGTTGAACCGCTGCTTTCTGACAAGGTGAACGCGCCACAGCTGGAGCTGCCATTCCTCGCAGGAGAGGTGTGGGCTTTCACCGCCGGCCCCCATTACAGCTGGGTGGAAGGCACCCCCCTTGGCGCGCTCGATTTCGCACCCAATATCAAGGACGCCAAGTGCACCATTTCCCCGTTGTGGGCGCGGGCATCTGCGCCGGGTGTGGTCACGCGCTCTGACAACAGCGTGGTGATGCTGACGCTGGAGGATGAGAGCGGTACTCCCACCGGCTGGGAAGTGATGTACATGCACATCGCCGAAAAGGAGCGCGTATCACTGGGAACACACCTGCTGACGAATGACCCCATTGGCCACCCCTCCTGTGAGGGCGGTTCCTCCACCGGCACACACGTGCACATTGCCCGCAAATTCAAGGGGGAATGGCTGGCAGCTGAGGGATTGTTCCCATTTGTTTTGAGCGGCTGGACGGTTTTCCCCGGCGAGCGCATTTACCTTGGCCGGCTGGTGAAGGATGGACAGGTGGTTATCGCCCGCCAGGGTGGAAATGAGGAATCCCTCATCACCCGATAAAGGAATCGGTCGGGTGTAGAACCCGTCACTTCAGTTCACATCAATATTGGGGGTGGCTTTGAACCAACACCGGATCAATATTCGACGATCAGGCAGGTTTAG
>CAYMGO010000053.1:0-16056 GCA_964390015.1 uncultured Anaerolinea sp.
CCCTGCCCGGCGGTCAGGTTATCCTGGAACAGGTTGAGCAGCGAGATGGAGAGCGACGCGCCGGCGATTCCTGCCAGGATCGAGCCGATGCACACGCTGAAATATCGTACACGGTCAACGTTAACCCCCAATGTATCCGCAGCGGCGGGGTTCTGCCCGACTGCCTTGATGCGCAATCCCCAGGTGGTCTTTTCCATCACCCACCAGGCGATAGGCACCAGCAGGAATGCGCCGTAAACCAGCAGGCTGTGATTGAAGAATATATTGCCGATTATTGGTATATCACCCAGGAGCGGTACTCTGACCGGTTGAAAACCCGTAACAGTTTTAACGGTACCAATGGTTGTTTTGAACAACAAACTAGAAAGACCCAACCCGAACATGTACAATCCGATACCGCTAATCCCTTGTTCGGCTTTGAGCGTGACGCTGATGAAGGACATCAACAAACCCATCAACAGACCGACGAGGATTGCGGTCAGTAGACCAAGCCAGATGTTTCCCGTGGTGAGAACGATGTAAAAGGAGGCATAAGCACTGATGAGCATCACGCCATCCACGCCGAGGTTTAACACACCGGAACGCTGAGAAAATGCTTCACCGATGGCGGCATACAGGTAGGGGGTGGCCAGGCGTATGGTTGAGGTGAGGATGCCAATGACTACGCTGAGCGAGAGAACATCGTTCATGCCTGCTCCTCCTGGCTCCTGGCAGCTGCCATCTGGCGGCGGGCTGCCCAGCGGCGTTGCCACAAGGCAGAACCCACCACGAACAACACCACCAGCCCTAAAATGGCTCCGATCAGCGAATTGGGCACCTGGACGGCGCGCTGCATTTTATCACCTCCCACCAGCAGTGCACCAAATAAGATCGATGCTGGTATTGTGCCAAGGGGATGCAGCCCGCCAAACAGCGCTGCCACGATCCCTGAAAAGCCGTAACCACTGGTGATCCCCTCCAGCAGCCTGTGCTGAACCCCCATCACTTCGATCGCCCCGGCAATCCCGGCGAATCCCCCCGCGAGGGTCAGTGAAAGCGCCTGGTAGAATGGCACATTGATACCGGAGAAGCGGGCGGCCTCAGGGTTGAAGCCGACCGCGCGGATGCGGTAACCAATGGTTGTGCGCCAGAGGAAAATGTAAACAACAACAGCGAGCGCTATGGCGATAATCAAACCGGTATGGAGAAGTGTCTGCGGAACCAGGCGTGTCAGCCAGGCCTGTTCCGGCAGGCGTTCAGATTGCGCCAGGTATGTGCCTGCGGTAATACCTGCCGGGTCCATCAACACCGAACGGATGAGCAGGTTCATTAATTGCAAGGCGATCGCGTTCATCATGACCGTGGTTAAAATTTCATTTACCTTTAGGCGCGCCTTCAGAATGCCCGGAATAAAACCCCACACAGCCCCTACCAGGAATCCCAGAATCAGTGTCGTGGGAATGAGTATCCAACCCGGCCAGGTGCGGAAGGCGAGGGGAAACCAGGTGGCAGCCAGCGCCCCAACGATGATCTGACCTTCACCACCGATGTTGATGACGCTGGCGCGGAAAGCGATGCAAATGCCCAATCCTACCAGCAGAAGAGGTGTGGCCTTGACCAGTGTCTGTGTGAGCCCTGAAACGCTCCCGAATGCACCATTGACCAATTGGGCGTAAGCCGTCAGTGGATTTACCTTGAGAAAAAGCAGCATGATCGCACCGATCAGCAGAGCGATCAGCATACCCGATACCGGCAGGAGCGCGTTGAATAATTTACCTGTAAGATCAAATTTTGGGGGGCGGACAGCTTTCTCGTCTTTGTCGGGCAGCATTCGCTTAAACTCCAATCGACGATCAACTCAGCAATATTGCTCAAATATACAATAAATTTTTATAACAGACAACACAGAAAATGGTGCCTATTACAGGGATGAATGCCTTTATTGCACACACCGGTACTTGTGCAGTGTCAGTGCGCCAGACTGCAATGCTTATGCGGATCGATATTCTTCCAAAGCGCTCAGTAAATGACTCCTCGCGGACTATCACTGGTAAATCAAGCAAACGGGGGAGCCGTTCTGTATATCTGAATGCAAAAATGGGCGGGTTACTTGACTACGATGTTGATGGTGGCGTATTCGCCGAATTGCTGCCCCTCTGGATTGAACAGCTTCCACAGGCTGTTGTATTTGCCCTTCACGGTCGGGGCGGTAAAGGGCACACTGATCTCGGCAAATTTACCGGGGGCTACTTCGGCAGTGAGGTTGAACATGGTCTCGTCACCCTTGCCCAGCAGATTTCCCTCCAGGTAGATGATGCGGTAGTCCCTGTTCCAGGTGGTGGTGCCGGTGTTCTGGAAGCGCCATGTTTTTGTGAAGGAATCTCCTGTGCCTACCGCGGTGCCATCCGGGAAGTTCACATCGGCGACCCACTTGGAACTATCCGCGGAGGATGTCTGCGGCAGTGGTTGGATGACAAACGCGGTTGGCGTGGTGATGCTTGCCATGAAGGTGGAAGTGGCTGTCGGCGGCAGTTGCAGCGGTGTAGGCGTAACCCCCAGCGTTGGCGTGGCACTGGGAATCGCCAAAGCTGTGCTGGTGATCTCGGCGTAAATGGTCGCCGCTATCTGCGTGGAGAGCTGCGTCACATCAGGTGTGGGCTTCGCTCCGCACGCGGCAAGAAGCAGTAGGCTGGTGATGACAATCAGTGAGCGGATGATCCAGTTGCTTTTACCCATGACACTACCTCCGAAAAATTAACGTCTATTGTTATTGTCAGATATATGGGAGCTAAAGTCAAGTGCGTGTTTTTTTGATAAAGGTGAGAGTTGAACCAGCATTGGATTTAGCGCTGCTCTAACTCTCCATCAATATGTGCGAAGTTTATAACCAAGAAGCTGTTTATGCCTGCGTGTCTATTTGACCTTGTAGAAAACAACGCCGCGGCCGGGGTTCAACCTGCTCAACGCGTCGATGAGGTGAAAACCACAGAAACGGTAAATATTTTCGGCGCTGATGTATTTCCCATTCTTGTCACGTTGTACATTCCATCCTAATATGGGGTTGAAGATGAACCCGCCAAAATCGGCTGGCAGCAACCACTCAAACCCATGGGCGGTCTGATGGGCAAAAAGCTCCGCCAGCGCGTCCTGCTCCGGCATCTCAGATAGGCGTTTCCAGTCGATGGCAGGGTCCGGCCGCCACGCCACAAGGTTGCCATCTTTGTCGATGTAGGTTTCGATCTTGCCCTTCATCTCGTTGGACTTGTTCATTGCCTGCTCAATTCTTTCAGCTGATGTGGGTATATTGTACTCGGTAATATTTATCTCTTTCCAGTGTTTCCACTGTAAAATCATTAAGGAAGTACTGGAGGTTGTGATGGATCCGCAATTCCTGGATCGACGAGAAATAAATGACTGGAACGCGCAACTTTCTTGAGAAACACCAGACCTTGTGGGAATACATCAAATTTACCTTGATGAGCCTTGTGACGACCATTGTGGATCTGGGTGGTTTCGCGCTGCTCAACTACTGGTTGTTTGCAAATTACAGGGACATCGATTTCAGCTGGTGGCTTTTTGACTACCGTGTGCAGAACGGCGGTCTTTGCGCGTTCCTGTCACTGGTCATTTCCTTCGCGGTCTCGCAGACGGTGAACTTCATCCTGCAGCGTAAGGTAACTTTCAAAGCGACCAACAACAAACTTTACAGTGCCGTTATGTACGCGATAATGGTCATCGCGGTGTATTTCTTAACGCTCTGGCTGCCAACGCTATTCATAGAACCGCTTTACGCTGCGGTGGGAGAGAACTGGGGCGGGATCATCACAAAGATTATCTGCATGACGGTTTCCTTCCTCATCCAGTTCCCGATGAACAAATGGGTGATCATGCGCCAGAAATAAAGTACTGCAAAATGATTTTTTGATAGGAATTTTAACGATCCAATGAATATTGTTCTTTACCATCTGCAATAAATAATTAACAACACAACTTATCAACATCCCGAACATAGCCATAATCCTTTCAGGAGAAGCCGTGAACTCTAATTCTCAAGCGATTTTCATTGGTGATAACTTGCACCAGCAGCCCTCAATAAAAACCAGGGGAGACTACGTTCATTTATTGAACGAGGATTTTTACAAGATCTCCAACTATGATGCCATGCCCCCGTTCTTCATCAGCCTGGTCAGCAGTTCCAACCATTGGATGTTCATCGCCTCCACTGGCGGACTAACAGCCGGTCGGATCAACGCGAACCATGCACTGTTTCCCTATTACACCGTAGACAAGCTTACCGAGAATAGTGAGAACACCGGCGCCAGGTCCATCCTTCTTGTCGAGCGCTTCGGTAAGAAATCACTCTGGGAGCCCTTTTCAAATTGCCAGCAGGGAATCTATGATATTGAACGGAATCTGTATAAAAACACCCAGGGCAGCTCACTCGTCTTTGAAGAAATTAATCATGATCTGGCTTTAACCTATCGCTACGCCTGGCGTACTGGTGACGTGTTTGGTTTTGTGAAGAGCAGCTGGTTGACGAATCAGGCTGCGGTTTCCTGCCAGGTGGAAATATTGGACGGAATGCAAAACCTTTTGCCCGCGAATGTTTCAGAATTGACCCAAAACACTTTCAGCCCGCTCCTGGATGCGTATAAGAAGAATGAACTCGATATTGAGACAGGTTTGGCTGTTTACACACTCAATTCACAGCTGACAGATTTGGCTGAACCGAGTGAATCATTGCTGGCGACCGTCGCCTGGCAGGTTGGGTTAGAAGGGGACGGATTTCTTCTCTCGTCCCGGCAACTGGATGCATTCCGCTCCGGGCAGCGCATACATGACGAAACGGAGACCCGCGGCCAGCGTGGCGCTTATTTTGCGCATGCGGTTTTCGGCTTGCAAGCAGGGGAAGAGCGCGCCTGGCACATCGCCGCGGATGTAGACCAGGACGCGGCCGCGGTGGTGCATTTGAACATGCTGTTGCGCGGCGATGGAGGAGCGCTGATTACCTCACTGGAAACTGACGTGACTGCCAACACTCGCGCCCTGGAAGGTATCGTGGCCAGCGCTGATGGTGTGCAGTTGACAGGAAAGCCGCTCATCACCGCGCACCATTTTGCCAACGTGATGTTCAACGAGATGCGCGGTGGGTATTTTCCCGGTCAATACACAGTCGATAAAGTTGATTTTATTGATTACATCTCCCACCTCAACCGGGTTTTGCTTACGAACGAAGCAGATTTCCTTGCTGACCTTCCGTTAAATTTATCCATCCGGGAGTTGCGTGAACGCGCAAGCGCCAATGGCAATGTGGACCTTGAGCGCCTGGTCAATTCTTATTTACCCCTATCCTTCTCGCGCCGGCATGGTGACCCGAGCCGTCCATGGAACCGTTTTTCGATCAATGTAAAACGAAAGGATGGTTCGCAGCAATTAGATTATGAAGGTAACTGGCGCGATATTTTCCAGAACTGGGAAGCGCTGGCTTATTCCTACCCCGAGTTCACCGAGACCATGATTCATGTGTTTCTGAATGCGACAACGGCTGATGGCTACAACCCCTACCGGATCACACGGCGCGGCATCGATTGGGAAATCCCAGAACCGAACAACCCGTGGGCGAACATTGGTTACTGGAGCGATCACCAGATCATCTACTTGCTCAAGCTGATGGAGATCAGCCAGAAATTGCATCCAGGTCGCCTGCAGGGTCTCCTGGCTCAGGCCTCGTTTAGTTACGCTGATGTACCCTACCGCATCAAACCTTACACCGAGGTACTGCACGACCCCTACAATACCATCACGTTTGATGTTGAACGGGATCAACAGGTCAGGCAACGCGTAAAGGAACTGGGAAGTGATGGCAAATTGGTGCGATCACGGGAAGGTCAGGCAGGTTCAAGTGTTGTACATGCAACTTTAACCGAAAAACTATTGACATTACTGTTGGCAAAACTTGTCAACTTCGTTCCTGGTGGGGGCATCTGGATGAACACCCAGCGCCCGGAGTGGAATGATGCAAATAATGCGCTTGTGGGTAAAGGTCTCTCAGTAGTGACCCTGGCATACTTGCGACGGTATGTCGTCTTTATCCGTGATCTTATTTCGCAAAGCCCAAGCGAGCGATTGGAGGTTCACGCTGAAGTTGCTGCCTTCTTTGATCAGTTGTTCACGGTTCTGGTAGATATTGCACCTGGCTTACAGGGGCAATTCAGTGATGTTGAGCGGCGCAGCCTGATGGATGCACTCGGGCAGGTTGGCAGCGCTTATCGACGGAATTATTATCTGAACGGTTTCTCTGGATCTGTGCAGGCGCTTGAACGGACGCGTTTGTTGGATTTCCTTGCGCTGGCGCTGGGTATGATCGAACACACCCTTCGCGCAAACCGCCGAAGTGATGGGTTGTATCATTCCTATAATATCCTTCATTTGCAACCTGGGTCCGCAGCTGTAAGCCCGCTTTACGAAATGCTCGAAGGACAGGTGGCCATTCTATCCTCTGGTTTATTAAGCGCTGAAGAGTCGCTGACTTTGCTGTTGAACTTACGCAACGGACCGCTGTACCGGGCCGATCAACACAGTTACATTCTGTATCCCGACCGTGAGTTGAAGGGTTTTGTGGCAAAGAACACGCTCCCCCCACAGTTGGTGGAGGGCGTGCCACTGGTGAAAGAACTGACTTTGGCAGGTGATGAAAGCCTGTTGATGCGTGATGAAAATGGTGACTACCATTTTGCAGGTCATTTTCGCAGCATCAAGGATGTGAAGGAAGCCTTGAATTCTTTGAAGGCGCAACCACGTTTCAGTGAATTGGTCGTTCGGGATTCCCGGCAAATTGAAAAACTCTTCGAAGAGACTTTTCGTCATGACCAGTTCACCGGGCGCTCAGGAACCTTCTTTGCTTACGAAGGACTGGGGAGTATCTATTGGCACATGGTGTCGAAATTGCTGCTGGCAGTGCAGGAGACAATTCTTCGGACGCGAAACGAATCATCCGCGCCGGCGTTGATCGAGCGTTATGCTGAAATCCGCGCCGGGCAATGTTTCAACAAAAGCCCGCAGGAGTACGGTGCTTTCCCGACCGATCCGTATTCACATACACCAGCCGGCCAGGGGGCAAGGCAACCCGGCATGTCGGGTATGGTTAAGGAAGAGATACTGGCACGTCAGGCTGAACTGGGGTTTACCGTCGTGAACGGATGTATCGCTTTCGATTTTCTGCTGTTTGATAAAAGTGAGTTGCTGCTGGAACCGGCGACTTTTATGTACCTTGACACAACCGCTCGACCAGGAAGGATCGATTTGTCAGTGGGATCACTCGCTTACACCATTTGCCAGGTGCCGATCATCTATCAGGAATCAAAGCATGCCGCGATAACGGTTTATCTGACAAACGGCCACGTCCTGAAGATCGAGGGTTATGTTATAGATCCAGCGAACAGCCGGCACATCTTCGATCGGGATGGCTCGGTACATCATATTGTTGTTTCAGTTTTAACCTGAGAACTTCCGGATAATTTTTATTCAAACGCTTCAAGTCGTGGTCCAGGGACTCCCGATTTACTCGGGGTTTGTTTCCGGTGGGCTTATTGCGTGTAGCGCACCCGGGTTATCGTTTCAGCGTCTCTCGAGGCGGTAAATATCGCTCCTGCGCGCGGAGATAAGCGGAATTTCGCTGCGAACTTTCTTGATGAGTTCAAAGTCCAGATCGGCGTAGAGGATGGTTTCTTCAGCACCAGCCCGCGTGATGACATCTCCCCAGGGAGAGACAACAATGGAATTACCAAAGGAAACATACGACCCGTTCACATTACGGGCGGAGGCACAACCGGCGCCGAACACCTGGTTCTCCACCGCGCGGGCACGGAACATCAGCTCCCAGTGCGCGGGTCCGGTGGTCATGTTGAATGAAGCCGGGCATAAGATGACGTTTGCACCTGCCAATGCCATGAGCCTGGAGAGTTCCGGGAAGCGGATATCGAAACAAACGCACAACCCCATCTTGCCGAATTCAGTGTCAAAGACCGTGATTTCATCACCCGCGCTGAAGGTATCTGATTCAAAGAAGCGCTGACCATCCTGCACGTCGATATCAAAAAGGTGCATCTTGCGGTGGAAGGCCACCTGTTTGCCGCTGGGGTCAAACACAAACGCCGTGTTGTAAGTGCGCTCACCATCGGCTTCCGGTATAGAGCCTCCAATGAGCCAGATGGCGTTGTCTGCGGCGGCGCGGGAGAGCACCTGCCAGGTTTTCCCGCCGGCGCTTTCACGGTTTTCAATGAAAGCACTGTTTTTATACTCGCAGCAGAACATCTCCGGCAGCATGACCATGTCTGCGTCGGCAGACGCAGCATCGCGGATCAATTGCTTTGCGCGCGCGAGGTTCTCAGGTTGGCGTGTGCTGGTCTTCATTTGAATGAGCGCTATTTTCATGGTTTCACCGTCCAGTTTCAGCTGACTACCTATAACCACAATGAACAATCAAGTCGTTTTGTAAAGAGACGATCTCTAACTGCTCTGACAGGATAAGTATATCAATGGTGAGTGACTTTTCTTTGAAAGAACCTTGTTTGCATTTACAAAACAGGTTATCCCTTGTTAATCAAAGGTATGCGGACTTTGGATGTTTTACCAGGCAGTCATTATCGTTTATCATTCTGTCATAAGATCATTAATCACGAGGTAACCATTATGGATTATGCAAAAGAGGTGAGTAAACAGGAAAAGATCAATAGGGCTTATGCGCTGGCTTTCGAGTTTGAACGTGATCATGGTTGCTGTTCGCAGGGGGTTATCGCTGCCGTCCAGCAGGTACTGGGGATTGTTGATGATGCCACCTTCAAGGCTGTGCATTCCCTTTCCGGTGGGGGCGCGTTGATGACGGGTGGAACGTGCGGCGCACTGGCGGGGGGAATGATGGCGATCAGTTCTGTCTACGGTCGCGCCCGCGAAGACTTTGCCAACTGGCAAAACGCCCAGTTGTACAAGCAGTCTTTCAAACTAAGCAGGCAGTTATATCAGAGATTTGTCACCGAGTACGGCGGTCCAATTTGCGCCGATGTTCACACCCGTCTCTACGGCAGGACCTATGATTTATGGGATCGGGAGGATTATGCGGTCTTTGAAAAAGCCGGTGCGCACATAGACAAGTGCACTGGCGTCACAGGTAGCGTGGCTGCCTGGACGGTTGAACTACTGCTGGAGGCAGCGGAAAAGGTTGAGGAATGACGGTCTGAACACCCTGGCGCGTTGATCTGCCCGAGTTCGGAGGGTGTGTGACACAAGAGTAGTCAGATCATTTTTAAAGGAAGAAAGACGATGCTCCTCAATTGAAGGCATCGTCTTTGTTTCCCCTGATTAAAAAGGATTAATGATGCGGCGAGATCGAATTGTTTGTATAATGAACTTAGAAGTTAATCAAGTACAAGCCATTTGAAACTTTCATCAGAAATTCCTGGGGGTGTTGTTGAAACCACCTTTACATGGCAAACTCATCCATTAGGGAAAAACTGCTCGGCGCTTTTTTGTTACCACGGAGAGCGAAATGATCAGTCATCGTTATAAATCCGGGTTTTTTAAAACCATAGATGTGCCAATCCGCCTGTTGACGGTTCTGTTTCTGGTTGTTTCCGCGTTCATGTTACCGACAAAAGGTGTTTCCGCGGATAATGCTGAAGACCTGCGATACGTTGTGGAATACACCACACTTGGTGGAACGTTGGATGAACTGACCGCAACCTTTCCCCCTACCATACCACTGTCCATCGTGGAAGCCGATTACACCATCAACTCGAGGATGACACTGAGCGGGGATGCGCTGCCCGCTGGCAGCACTGTAACCATCCGGGTGAAGATGGGGGAGAAGTGGTATTCGTACGTCACCGATGTGCTGATTCCTGATAGCTCGTTCTGGATCACGGAGCTGTTCGAACCGGATGCCACAGCCGCCAACTTTGATGCCAATTACGGCAACAAGATAGAGATCTATAAAGTGACGATCAACAGCGCCGGGAATGTAGACGCGGTTGCTGCGAGCGTGAAGATCGAGTCAGTCATTACTTCATCAGGCGTTGAGACGGTTCTGGCAGAATTAACATTGCCATTGAATCTCCCCGCTGATGAAGCCGCAGCATTGACGTGGTTGCAAGAAAACACTGTTTTAAGTTCTCTTGGCGCTGCCATTTCTGACCTGAAAGCGACTTTCCCCGCGAGCATCCCGGCTGTGATTGTTGATCAGGCGTACAAGATCGACTCACGCATGACGTTGGCGCAGCGCTTGCCTGAGGAGACGACGGTGACGGTTTACCGGGAGGGTATGAAAATACTCTCGAACATCACGCTGAGCGGAACAGGACCCTTCTGGTTCACCGAGCTGTTTGACCCGGACGCGCCGCGGGCGGACTTTGACGCTGATTACGCCGGTGCGGTCGAGAACTACGCGATCACGCTCAATGGAGTTTTACCATCTGACTTCGCGACGACCGTAAAGATCGAGTCGGTGATCTCGAAGGACGATTACGTTACAGAAACAGTCTTGGACGAGATCACCCTGGGTGCAGGAATTCCAGTGGATGAAATGGCAGGTCTGGCATGGCTTCAGGTCAATACCGTTTTAAGTTCAGTGAGTGGTTCCATTGCCGATTTACAAGCGACCTTCCCGTCGAGCATCCCACCCATCATCGTATCTGCACCATACGTTATCGACTCGCGCATGACGCTTGCGCAGGCTCTACCACTGGGAACAACGGTAACGATCTACAGGGAAGGATTCCCGGTATTGAGCAACATCACCCTCCCCGGTACAGGGCCCTTATGGTTCACAGAACTATTCGACCCGGCCGCGCCGCGGGCGGACTTTGATGGTAACTACGGCGGTGCTGAAGAGAACTATGCTATCTCTCTAAGCGGCGCGGTCCCATTTGATTTTGAGACGACAGTGTACATTGAATCGGTGATCTCGAAGGATGGATTTGCGACGGAGACGGTACTTGATGCCACCACTTTAACTGCTCAGGTAGCTGCTGATGAAGGGACGGCGTTAACCTGGCTGCAGGAGAACACGTTGTTGAGCTCCGTTACCGGCACGTTGGCGGACCTGAAAGCGACATTCCCGGCGAACATCCCCCCGGTGATCGTGGTCGAGGACTACGTGATCGACTCGCGCATGACGCTGACCGATGAACTACCCGCTGGAACCAGCGTCACTGTCTACCGCGAAAGTATCCCCATCCTAACAAATATCACGCTTTCTGGTGTTGGCCCCTTCTGGTTCACGCAGCTGTTCGAGCCGGACAGGCCGCGGGCGGACTTTGATGGGTACTACGGCGGGGCGATCGAGAACTACGTGATCGAATTAAATGGATCTGTACCTTTTGACTTTGCGACCACAGTGTTGATTGAATCCGTGATCTCGAAGGACGGGTACTCGACGGAGACAGTGCTGGACGATATCACGCTTAATGCTGCCATCCCGGCGGATGAGGCTGCGGCGCTCTTAGCGGTACAGCATCCATACATGACGCTTACAGGAACGCTGGACAACCTGTTGGCGCAGTTCCCGGCGAGCATACCACCGGTTTTGGATGAGTTGGGGTACACGATCAACTCGCGGTACACGCTGGCGAGCGAATTGCCATCTGGAACGATCATCAAGGTGATCAGGGACAGTGCGACAGTGTTTGAGGGAACCCTGCCTGCAGGACTGACGACATTCTGGTACACAGACCTGGTAGGAGGGACAGCTGCTGCCTTTGATGCTGGATATGCTGGAGCGACCGAGAATTACATCATCACGGTAACCGGTCCGGGGGGTAACCCGCTGGACTTTACGACGACGGTGAAGATCGAGTCGATCATCTCGAATGACGGGTTTGTCAGTAACTTTGTTGTGTTGGATGACATCACGTTACCGGTGAACATCCCGGCGGATGAAGCCGCGGCGCTGGACTGGGTTGTGGTGAACACGACGCTGACAGGTGACCTGAGCGAACTGACGGCGGCGTTCCCGGTGAGCATCCCGCCAGTGATCGTAGCGGAAGACTACACTATCAACTCCCGCATGACACTTGCAGACCCACTGCCGCCTGGCAGTAAAGTGACCATCGAGGTGAAGGTGGGCGATACCTGGTATTCCTACGTTGCCGATGCTTTGATCCCAACCAGCCCGTTTGTGATCACTGATCTGATAGCCGGGTCAAGCGCGGCAGCCTTTGAAGCCAATTACGGCGGCAAGGTTGAGATCTACCGTGTGACCATCACCAATGGTGGGGGCAACGTTGATCCAATAGAGACATCAGTTAAAATAGAATCCGTGATCTTCAAGGATGGTGTTGGTACGATTCTGGCTGAGATCACGCTTCCTGTTGGTGTTCCGGCGGATGAAGCCGCGGCCATTGCGTATGTGCAAACACACATGAGCATCAGCGGGACGCTGGACGCGCTGGTGGCGGCATTCCCCGAAACGATACCGGATGTACTAACTTCAGGCGGGTATTATATTGACTCTGAGATCGATCTGAGCGAACCGCTGCCAACCGGGTCAAGGGTGACCATCATCCGTGACGGTGCGACCATTATCAGTGATGCGATCCTCACGGGAACAGGGCCGTTCTGGATCACAGACCTGGTGGGGGTGCAACCATCAGCGTTTACAGAAGCGTATGAAGAACAGGAGGAGCATTACCAGATCGTGGTGGCGGGGAACACAGCGCCGATCGATATCACGGTGAGGGTGACCTCAACCATCTCAAGGGATTTTGATGCGGCTGAGCCTGTGCTGGTGGTGCTGGCGGAGAAAGATGACCTGGTGCTGGTGCAGGACGTTCCCGGACTGGAGGACGCGCTGGCGTGGGTGCAAGTGAACACTAGGCTTGAGGGAACCTTGAGCGCGCTGAGAGCGACCTTCCCTGTGAGCATCCCGCAGGTCATCGTAGAAGAGCCATATCAGATCAATTCTCGCATAACGCTGACAAATGCCTTACCCGAGGGGTCGAAGATCACCATCGTCAGGGATGGCGTTCTTGAGGTCAGCAACCTGGTATTAACCGGAACCCAATACTGGTACACGGAACTTGTTGGTGTTCCGCTGAGCGCAGCCGCGCCTTTCGATGGTGGTTATGGCGGCTCGGTCGAGGACTATAGAATTACCCTCACCGGACTGGATGGCAAACCGCTGAGCTTTCAGACATCCGTGATGATCGAATCGGTCATCTCAAAGGATGGATTTGCCACGGGCATCGTGCTGGCGGATATTCGTGTTGACACCGCTCCGTCACAGATCCGGGTTTATCCGGATGCTGGTCTGCAGCTCATCACCGGGTACTACTGGCAGCCAAATACCCCCGTCACCCTGACCATCGGACAATTAGAAAAAGAAATCACCTCTGGGGATGACGGCAGGGTGACTTTCTACAACTTTGGTTTTCCGCTGGTACCCGGCCTGGTGGTGGAAATGACAGACGGGTTCTCTGAAAGGACCCACACGATTATTGACATTGCTGCCACAGATATCAACCTGGAACTTGATCGCGTCAGCGGTACCGCGAACCCGGGCATGGTAGATACATACGCCTGTGTCAACAGCGTGTGCAAGTGGATATACCCGATAACTGACCCTGAAGGCCAATGGACAGCCGATTTCCACGATCTGCTGGACCTCACCCCGGGGGCTGAAGGCAGCGCAAGGCAGTATGACCTGGAAGGCAATTACACCCGGACTGATTGGAAAGTACCAGCCTATGTAACCCTTGTAACACCCACCCAGGAGCAGCATTTGACCACCAGCAAGGTAATTTTTGATTGGGAGGATATACCGGGTGTGGACCAGTTTGATCTCCAACTCTCGTTGGACGAAAATTTTTCAACCTTGCTTCTGAGCACCACCACAACAGAATCCAGTTTCTTGTACCCGTCCGCACTGACAAACGGACAGGTGTACTACTGGCGGGTCAGGGCATATTTCAAGGCTGCATGGCAAAGCTGGTCGCAGACGGGAATATTCTACTCGATGGACCCGCCGCTGGCTCCTGCCCTGGTCTCACCCCAGAATGGCTTTATTTCGTTCGGCAATACACCTGTGCTTTCATGGAATCCGGTACTGAACATTGACCGTTATCAGCTGCAGATCAGCCCCACCAACACTTTCTCTGTTGTGGCCAAAGATGTGACACTCGCCTCAGGGGTTACAGAGTACTTACCGGATCCTCCGCTGGATAACGGGCTGTATTATTGGCGAGTACGCGCGATCGGTACGCTTGGTGTCAATGGTCTTTGGTCAGTGTATCGCTGGTTCACGGTGAACGCTGGCGGACCGGTGCTGGTAAACCCGGCAGCGGATGGAATTGTAAGTGGAACACCAACCTACACCTGGCTGGCGAAGGCCGGCGCAACTGGCTACGAGGTTGAATACACCTTTGATCCAGGAGGGATCTCCGAATTCATTTCCTCATATGAAGTCCTGGCAACCAGTCATAAGCCGCCGACCCAGGTGACCGGGGTCTACGAATGGCAAGTGAGAGCGGTGGACGGGCTGGGAGAGTGGAGTGAATGGGCGCAAAGGAGCGTCACCATATCGCTGCCGGTACCGGTAAAAGCGGTCCTTGTCTCTCCGCCGAATGGGGCATATCTTTTTGTTGACACACCGGTCTTATCCTGGAATGAGGTGCCGTACGCCGAGAAATATCAGTTGGAGATTAGCAGGAGCTCAACATTCCTTACCATCGTGGAGAGCGGGATAGAAACCACCGGGACAAGCTACCAACCAATAATACCGGAGAACGGACGGTACTACTGGCGTGTGCGTGCGGTCAACAAGTTAGGCGAAGTACAGGTTCAGTACGGTGCCTGGTCGAGCTACCGCTATTTCACTGTGAATACCATTAAACCTGCATTATATAAACCAGCAGACACAGTGACGGTGAATGGAACTCCGCTTTACAGTTGGCTGGCGAAGACCGGGGCGAAGGCTTACAAGTTCGAATACTA
Source organism: uncultured Anaerolinea sp. (assembly GCA_964390015.1). Taxonomy (GTDB): domain Bacteria; phylum Chloroflexota; class Anaerolineae; order Anaerolineales; family Anaerolineaceae; genus UBA6107. Next base: position 14,962 of record CAYMGO010000053.1, read on the forward strand.
CAGGGAGCTGGAAGAGGGTGCTGAGGAGGTCCTCCACACCTCGACAGAGATGATCGCCACCAGCTACAGGCCTCCGACACAGTTGGAAAACCAAACCTACCATTGGCGGGTGGGTGCGAAGGACGTGCTGGGCAATTGGCTCTGGTCTGATGACCGTCTCATTACGATCACGCAGCCTGTTCCGGCGATAACAGTGCTGGACTCACCAGCCAACGGAGTGAATGTGTTCGCAAACTCAACAACGTTGAAGTGGAAAGAGGTGCCGTACGCTGAGAACTACCAGCTGCAGATAAGTAAATCTTACACGTTCAATACTCTTATTCATGACGAGCAAATTCTAACGGGTACGGAGTACCCGGTTTTGCTGGACAATGGAAAATACTACTGGCGTGTGCGCGCGCTCAACAAGAACGAAAGCAGTCAAACACAAACCGGTGCCTGGTCGGGATACCGGTCTATCACATTGAATCCTTTGGGGCCGGCACTTTCAGCCCCGCTGGATGGCGCGTCCGTTCTGGGAACTCCGCTGTACACGTGGTTAGGAAAACCCGGGGCGAAGGCTTATCGTTTTGAGTACTTCCAGCAGTTGGAAGGTGGCGCCGAAAACATCCTGTATACCTCTGATGAACTTATCACCACGTCCTACCGCCCGCCGGTGCAGGCAGCCGAGCAGACTTACCTCTGGCGGGTGGAAGCCAGGGATGCGCTCGGGAACTGGAGTCAATGGTCCACCCCGCGCACGGTCACCATCCAATATCCGCTGCCGGTTAAACCAGGTTTAGCCGCACCAGCCAAAGCAGCTTATCTGAGTGACAGTACACCGGAATTGTTCTGGAATAAGGTGGACTACGGTCACCGCTACCAGGTGCAGATCAGTACATCTTACCGTTTCACAAATCCCATCCTGCTCGATTTGCCTGAAGGTGTGCTCACCACTGAAGGGTTCAACGGCATGCCAGTACTACCGGATGGGTTGTATTACTGGCGTGTGCAGGCGGTCAACGCGAAAGGTGAGACGGGCGCCTGGTCAGCTTACAGGACCTTCACGGTGGATACACTGCCGCAGGCGGTGCCTTTGCTCTACGCGCCCGCTGA
>CAYMGO010000054.1:0-6292 GCA_964390015.1 uncultured Anaerolinea sp.
CATTGATGTGCAGCACATCCAGCGAAGGCGCCATATCTAACAACACCACGTCGTAACCTGAGTTCGTGAAAATGTCGCAGAGGATCGTCTCGCGGAAATCGGCCATGGTGATCTGTCGTTTGACCTTTTCGGTCTGCTTGTCTCCTGCCACCAGGTCGAGGTTGGGGCGCAGCGGCACCACCACACTGGCGAGCGGTTCATCAAGGCAGACCAGGCGGTAAAGCCCTGATGATTTTTCCAGACCGAAGGAAAGCGCCAGGTGCCCCTGCGGATCGAGGTCGACGAGCAGCGTGCGTTTATTAAGGCGCGCCAGGCCGTCGGCCAGGGTCACCGCGGTGGTGGTCTTACCCACCCCGCCTTTCTGGTTGGCAAAAGCAAATATCATCCAAAAACCTCTCTCGTGGTACCGCTGTGGAGCGCCGCCGTAGAAAACCGGCACGGGCGGGAAACAAGGGTCGCCCCATAGAATTATATAGGGTCACCCCTTGAAAATCAAGGGTCGCCCCTGGGTTCGAGGCGTACGAGAAAATAGGGTCACCCCTTGAACGTCTGAAAGACCTCCAGGACATTAAACAAACTGCGGGACGAGCATTTATTCGCAAGGCGGATCAAGACGAAAAAGAAGGCCGGTGGATGATGAAAAGATCTCTGCGGAAAAATCGTAACCGTGGTTACACTTTGCGAGGGTCTGGTAGTAAAAGAAAAAGTGTAACCGTGGTTACACTTTCCTACACACACATTAAGCGAGGATGTACTATTTTGTGCGGTCGAGGCGGGCGCGGATGAGCCGTGCCAGTTCCTCCAACAGGTTCAACGATTGTGAACCCAGGCCGCGCACAACCATGGTGTTGGCGATCTCGTCCAACGCCTGGTCCTGGCCGATACGGTCAAGTTCCTTTAACGTCTGCACGAAGCGGCGCAGTGAACGCGCTGCCTGACGACCGGGTTCGGGCATAATGGGGGTAACCGGGCGCCGGGGTGTTTCATCACTACCGCGGGCAGGGGTGGTGATCTCGGCTATTTCTTCTGAGGTAAGCTGATTCTGAATGCTGAGGCGGATCATGCGCTCCCACTGGTCGCGCGGAGAGGACAGGATCTCGCGCAGCACGCGTTCCGAAAGGCGGTAGCGATCGGCCAGGTCCAGCTGGTTGGTGGGCAGCTGCAGGATGTTCAGCAGTTGCACCATGCGCGGGCGGGTGAGCTGCATCAAGGGTATGATCTTATCCCACAGACCCGCGGGCATGCGCTGGGTGCGGGCGATGCGAAAGAAATCATAATCGTCCGCCAGATCAATATCAGGTGAGATGCCCATTTCCGCCAGGATGAGCGCGGCTACCTCACAGGCCTGTTCCACCGCGGAAGGGGGTTCTGCATGGCGGTTCTCCAATACCTGGCGCTGGCGGGTGGGTTTTTCAACCACTTCCACCCGCAATAGCGGCTCTTCCTCCGCCCCGGAGGAGGCGTACTGCAGGCAGGCGGCCCAAAAACGGCGCTCGCCGGTTTCGATCTTGAACACGTATTCACCATTGGCGCCAAGCGCCCATTTACCGGTGATGGATTTGATCTGACCGTGCTCGTCGAAAGAAGATCCCATGGCGATGAGCTTCTGGACTTCCTGCTCCATTCCGGGGTCAGAACGGGCCATTGCCAGCCATTCAAGTGCCGCCTGGTAACAATTGATGCGGCTTGAATAAAATTCAGCGCGAATCTCTGCAGGCAGCAGGCGGCGCGGCTGGTAACGGTCGGGGACCATCTGGCTGGGTTTGAGCCGTTCGATGCGCTCGACCGGCGCGGGTACTGCATCTTGTGCATCCTTCTGTGCGGAGGGTTCTATCTTAGGCCTGGATGCCTGCTTATTATCCAGGTCATCAAAGGCGTTGAATCTCTTTTTCGGCGGCATGGGCTTATCCTTCCCGCGCGCCTGTGCGGGCGCCGGTGCGTTTTAGGACGAGGTCAGTCAGCTCGGCGTATTCACGCGTGGGGCGCGAGCTCGAAACGATGTTCTGGCTGCTGGGGTTGCGGGGCGGGCGGTAGGTGAACACGTCCATGTGGCTTGAATGGGCATAGGCCAGGTCGGAGGATTTGTGGATCGGCGGCAGCAGCAGCTTCTTGTAGCGTTTCTTCATCTCCTCCAGGATCTCCCTGGTTTCGCTGCGCTGTTCCTCGCAGATCGTGGGCAGGTAACCGAGGATGTTGAGGTCCGGTTTGAAGTGGGTTTGCACCTGTTCGATGGTGCGCTGCAATTCGATGAGACCCGAAACACCCAGGTAGGAGGTCTCGACCGGGATGATGACATGATCCGCGGCGACCAGCGCGTTGATGAGCAGGTCTCCGGTGGTGGGCGGGGTATCGATGATGATGTAGGCGTACTCCGTTTGCACCGCGGCGAGGGCGCGCTGCAGGCGGATCTCGTTGGCCATTAGCGCGGGAAGCTCACGGGCGGCGCGTACCATGGCGGCGCGCTCAGAAGGGACGAAAAACAGGTTGGGGTGATAATCGCTGCGCTGGATGAGGCGTTGAATGGAGGGCGGGGGTGTTTCAGTGAGCAACGCTGCCAGCGAAAGCGGGGGAGTATCGGCATGTTTCTCAAACGCTACCGCGAGCAGGGCATGTACCTGTGGATCCATGTCCACCAGCAGCACGCGGTTTTGAGCGTCAACCCGGTCAGACAGGCGCAGTGCCAGGCCTGCGGCCAGGTTGACGGCGGTGGTGGTTTTGCCGACCCCGCCTTTTTCATTCGCGATGGTAATGGTAATTGCCATATCCCTTGCCTGTCTGTTAGGACTTTGCGCCCTGCAATCGAATTATACACAATTTCGATTTTTCATATGTTAGCATAAAACAGGGCAAACTACAACAAGTTGCGGTAATTAACTGCAAAATCGTGTAAAATAGCGTAAATCTATTGATTTTGACCTGATTTCGTGCGATAATTGTTCAGATAGCGGAGGTTATCCATGGGCGATGTGATGAACGATGATGAATGGCGCCAGGTACGGCTGGACCGGCTGGGGTTAAAAGAGGACCCTTTCACGCTGTCAGCTGACCCGCGTTATCTATACCTGGGGCCTGAGCACCTGGCGGTATACCGGCAGGCGCAGGGCGTCATCTCGCGGAGGCGCGGGTTGGCGCTCATCTCCGGCGACATGGGGATGGGTAAGAGTTCCCTTGCCAGGCGGCTTTATGACGTGTACGCCTCCGAAGAAAATGTGGACATCTGCTACATCCACACCGCGGCATTTAAATCCGCTATGGACGCGGCGCGGCAGATCTCAGAAACGCTCGGCATGCCGCGGCTGCGCTCCTTCCAGCTGCAGATGGAAGCGCTGGAAAAATTCATGGCCGCCGCCTACACCGCCAACCACAATGTTGTGGTGTTGTTGGATGACGCGCAGTTAATGGAACCGGAAGCGCTCGAGGTCCTGCACCGCCTTTACAACTTTGATTACGACGCCAAGGTCGCGCAGGTGCTGGCCTTCGGACAATCCGAGATGTCGGGTCTTTTTGAACTGAACAAGGCGGTCAATTCGCGCGTGTTCGTGCGCCTGGCGCTGCCTCCACTGACCCTTTCCTCGGCGCTGCAGATGGTGCTCTTCCGCCTCAGCGTCGCCGGGCGCTCTACGCCGCTGATCAATGACGATGCTTTTGAAGTGCTTTACGAAAAATCCCAGGGCGTGCCGCGCGAGATCATCCGCCTTTGCGCACTCTCGATGGACCAATTGCTGGAAAGTGATGAATCCATGATCAATATCGAAATCGCTCGAAAGGTGACCTGATTATGGCTGCTATACAAAACCCGAACCGGAACGCCTGGGTACAACTCTACGAAGCCCGGCGCGTTCCCAGTGAACCTGAAGGACGCTCCCCCGGCAGACCGCCGGGTATTGTGCCGCGCCGTAAAGTGGGATTGACGCTTTCACAGGGGGAGATCACCGAGTTGGAGAACTGGCGCGAACGCTTCTCCGGCCTGCTGCACCGCTCTGTTTCCGCCGGTGAAACGCTGGGCATCCTCACTCGCATCTGTACCACGCGTTACTCGCACCTGCAGGACCCCGAGGAAATCGAGACGCTGGCGCAGCTGGTGGAAAAACTGATAGGAGAGGAATGAATAAATTCTTCCATAAACCCCTACAGTTAACGGTAGAAATAATTCAACCGGGCTGCAACCGGGAGGATGTGAAAAAGTGTCCAAAAACACTTGCAACTATAGAAATAATGTTCTATAATTATTCCTGCACGCGAGCGCGCGGGTTAAAGTGGATGATCGGATAAATTGATGGATAAGGGCATGAAGGGGCAATCACTCGGCGTGGACAAGCCGGATTACCAGCAGGCCTGGGAAATGGTGCTTGGAGAACTACGCACGGAGATGTCGCGTGCGCTCTACGAGACCTGGGTGCAGCCCCTGAAACCGGTGGGTTTTGCAGACGGCACCTTCACCGTGGGCGCTTACAATGCCTACGGACGCGCCTGGGTAGAGGAGCGCCTGGGTGCGCGCATCGCGAGGTTACTCGAGGGGTTGTACGCAGAACCGGTCAATTTCAACGTGGTAGTTGCCAACGGTTTCTACCGCGGCGGCGAGGGGGAGGTTCCCATCAAGAAAACCATTCCCCAGGACCTCAAGGAGAATAGCACCCTGGAAGGAGACGCGCCGGGCGAAGAAGAAATTGCCAAAGGAATTCCTGAAGAACTGACGGGATCCGGCCGTTCGCGCAAGGTGATGCTGCAGCGCGCCTACGGCAGCGAGCGCGCCAAGCTCATCCAGCCCGAGCGCGGCATGTTCGTCACCGGCTATCTCTTCAATAACTGGCTGCCGCTGCTGGGGCATTCTGCGTTCACCATCATCATGGCGGCACGATCAATGTGCTACTGGAACCCGATGACCGGCGAACTGCGCAACGTGGTGGAGACCGAGATGGGTGAACTGGCAGAACGCGCGGCGGTATCTGTACGCACTGTGAAGGATGTGCTCAACGCTGAACTGGTGCAACGTTACTTTTTGCGCTACCGCGTGCGCCGCGTGATGACTCCCAACGGGGTGCGCACCGCCGGCATCTCGATGCAGGTGCGCATGGACGACCCGCTGACTCCGCTCGACCAGGTGAAGACCGGCCTGATGGAAGAGGAGGAGTGGTACCTGCCGGAGTTTTCGGGGGAAAAAGAATAGATCGTGTTTCTTAAAAATTTTGGCGGAATTCACGTGAATTCCGCCTTTTTCTTGCAGGTAAATCCGTTTGTTTGAAAACATCTCGTTCGTGCTATATTGTTACAGGATGTTTTTCTTGATTTACTAAACAGAACTGAACCCGCAGCCTTCTCTTCGCAGCATACTCAATTAGCGCAGCCGCCGGTTCCATTCCGTGTGGAGGATCTCATGAATATAAAATCCCGGACTGGTGAGACACGCGTTTCAAGAATCCTGCTGGCGTTGTTCTTTGCCGCTGCCGGGTCGCTGGTGATCGTGGTGTTCTCCCCGTGGAATCCGTTGATCCAAAACAATGAATGGGATTATCTCGGGCGCCTGGGGGTGATCATTTTCTTCGCCATCCTCTACCTTGTGGCTCGCAGGAGCGCCTTGCTTTCACGCTACGCGACGTTGGTCTTCGGGCTGTTGGTATTGGCGGTGGTGGTAGCGTTGGACTGGATCTTCGGCATCTTCCTGATCAAGCACCTGGGGCTTCAAGCTAGTTCACCAACAGCGCTGGCGCTGGTTAAGTTGAACGAGGTCTTCGTCGTTGCCACAGTCATCATTCTCTTCACACTTTGTTCCGGCTCGGGGTTGGCATCGATCTACCTGCACAGGGGCAAGCTTAAGCAGGGGTTATTGATCGGAGGCGCTTGCTTTGTGGTTTTTGTTATCGCCGGTATCCCGCTGGCTGCCGGTTTCTTTCAGGGGAAAGAACTGAGTGTCGCGCGCGTGCTGCCATGGCTGCCGTGGCTGCTGATTTGCGTGTTCTCCAACAGCCTGCTGGAAGAGTTGATGTTCCGCGGTCTCTTCCTGCGCAAACTGGAACCCTTCCTCGGGAGGTTGTTTTCCAACATCCTTATCGCGGTGGTCTTCACGCTGATCCATTACGCTGCTTCGTACACGCCTGACCAGTTGCTATTCATGCTGATACTCTTCCCGCTGGCGCTGCTGCTGGGGTACCTGGCGCAAAAGACGGACGCGCTGTGGGCTTCCATCCTGCTGCACGCCGGCATGGATATTCCGGTATTTCTGGGAATCTTTTCCAGCTTGTGAGAATGGTGTTGGATTCTTGACAGTAACAAATACGGTCGCTCAAGCGGGAGA
>CAYMGO010000054.1:6392-15276 GCA_964390015.1 uncultured Anaerolinea sp.
CGCGCCGTAGACCACGCCGGATTGCTGCGCCATGACGTAGGTGAGGATGACCGCCAGCACCGGGGTAGCGCATTGCGACACCACCAGCCCCGAGACCAACCCCAGCAGAAATGCTCCCGGCAGCCCGCGCGCGCTCACGCGCTGACGCGCCCCATCCAGCCAGGCGGGCATGGTGACCCCGAGCACGCCCAGCATCTGCAGACCGATGAGAAAACACACCGCTGCCACCACGTAATACCAGATGCGCGTCCCGCCGCCCAGCAGACCACCCAGCAGCGAAGCCAGCACACCCAGCAGCATAAAGGTGACCGCCAACCCCAGCGCGAAGACCAGCGAGATGGCAAAGGCACGCCTCCGCGGCAGGTCGCGCGCGCCGCCGACGTAGCCCACGATGAGCGGCACCATTGCCACGTTGCACGGACCGATGCCGGTGAGCAGCCCGCCGAGGAAGACTAGCAGGTAACCAACGAGGGAGGAAGGCTGCAGCAGGGCGGGGTCGATGACTATGGGGTACCTCCCGCCAACGCGGTGAGTTCGGCGCGCAGCGCTTCCGGGCTGATCTCACCAGTGATCCGTTTTTCGGCGCCGCTGCTATAGATGAAGAGCAGGGTGGGAGTGGTGATCACCCCGCTGGCGTCAACGAACGCTCGTTCACGCCGGTTGGTCACATCCAGGTCGAGCAGCGCGACCGTGTTATTGAATTCTGGATATACCTCATCCAGGGCTTCCTTCACCTGGGCGCAAGAGCTGCAGTCTGGCGAGTGGAAGTACACCACCAGCGGCTGGCCGGCAGCCCGGTACGCCGATACCTGATCCGCCAGCGGCTCCATGCGCAGCCAACGGCGCTCCGCGGCGCTGCTCTTGAGCAGCGCCACCAGCACCACGAAGAGGATCACAGCGAGGGTAATGAGGATTGAACGGGTTTTTGTGTTCGTATGTTTGATCATTACTGATACCTGTAAAGTTCGTCAGAGGGTAATTTTACCTGAGAATTTCCTGGCAAACGGGGACGGTAGATGGCGCGAGGACGGTGTTGTGGAATACTAACTCGCGAAAAATGCCTGCCATTGTGCCTGTCTGTATTTCACCCAATAATATTGTTTTAATTCGGGCAAGTTGTACAATAAAAAAGATAGGCAGACGCTTACCTGATGGTTGAATCACCAGGCGTCAAACAGGAGGGAATGTAATGAAAAAAAACGAGAAATTTGAAGATTCCGCTGCGCCATTGAAAGCAGATGCGGCCCCGAGCCAACCCGTTGAAAAATTATGGGCAGCGCACGGCGTGGAGGACGTGTACTTCCAGCGCGAAGCCCAGGTGACCTGGTGGACGATCCTGGGCGGCATCGCGGTGGGGGCTGTACTCACCCGGCTGGAATCGCTTCCTGCGGCGTTCAATGCCGGGCAGTGGTATGTGCTCCTGTACCTGGTGGCGACGCTGGTGGTCATCATAAATTCATGGGCTCAAACCGTCTGGGGCAGCCTGGTACTGCGCTGGCCGATTTCAATTCCCCTGGCTGTACTGACTTTTATGGGGGGGATTGCCTTATCAGTCGCCGGGCTCAATATATCCAAACCGGCTTTGTGGTATGCAGCGATCTCAATGGTTTTACTTACCGCCGTATTACACCAGTTGACATTCTCGAAAATGAATGCCCGGGAAAACCTACCCAACGAGCTGGTGAAACGAGCCCAAAAGGGGGTCCGGATTTACTATTTCCTCTGCGGATTTACGATCGCATCGAGCATCCTGTTAGCGCTTGTGTCCAGCCGAACACTGCAAATAATCTGGGGCATTTTTGCTCTGGCGGGGTCCATCATGGCGTTGACGTGGCAGCACATCGGTATGACGGAAGAAAAGCGCATGATGGGAATCCCGTAATCGAGGGGTGATTTTTCCAGTTAATTCAAAAAATTCATACCCGCGATGGCGCCGGTGGCGAAGGCGAAGTGCAGGTTGTAACCGCCGCAGGGACCGGTGACGTCGAGGATCTCGCCGGCCAGCTGCAGATTGGGCACCAGCCTTGAGCGCATCGTCAGCGGGTCAACCTCGCTCACGGGCACGCCGCCGGCGCTCACCTGGCAGTACTCGAAGCCGCGCACGCCTGTCACTGCGAAGGGCAGGGCGGTGAGCAGCGCGAACAGGTAGGGCAGGGCTTTATCGGTTACTTCGCTCATGCGGATATCCGCTCTAAATCCCAGCCTTTCCAGCACAAGCGGTGGCAGCCTGGGCGGCAGCGCGGAGCCCAGCAGCACCGCCAGCGGGACGGAGCTGCCGCGTTTCTCGCGCAGCAGCGCGCGCAGCGCGTCTTCCGAGGCGAAGAGCGGGTTGAGCTCCAGCCGCAGCGAAAGACCCGTTCGGGCGGAGACGTGATGGCTCAGGTCCATCACCGCCGGGCCGTTGAGCCCCCAGGCGGTGAAGATGAGGTTGCCGGTTGTGCGGTCAATGAGGGTATCACCATCGTACAGGCTCACGGCGGCGTCCAGGCGCACGCCCTGCAGCGCGCGCCAGGGGGCCATTTCGCAGATGATGGGGGCCAGCGCTGGCCGCGGCGGAATGATGGTGTGACCGAGTTCCTTGAGCATGGGGAAGAGCTGCCCCCGCGACCCGAGGGCGGGGTAGGCAGCGCCGCCAGCCGCCACCAGCAGCGCGGAGCAGGTGAGCGGGCGCTGGGTCTTGAAACTTATCTCAAAGCCAGACTTTTTATTGCGCATAGATGTTACTTTGTGATCCAGCAGCAGGCGCACCCCGGCTTCATTCAGCGCGGCGGTGAAGGCATCCACCACAGTCTGCGCGGATTCAGAAAGCGGGTAGCACCAGCCGTCAGGCGTGGCGTAGGTGAGCACGCCAATGCTTTCGAGGAAGGCGTATAGCTCGGCGTAACCGAAGTGAGCCAGCACGCTTTCCACCCAGGCGCGATCCGTACAGGCGTAGCGGCCAGCGCTGATTTGCCGGTTGGTGAGGTTGGCGCGCCCGGCGCCGCTGACCAGGAGCTTACGCCCGACGGCGGCATTGCCGTCGATCAGCGTGACCTGAGTACCCGCGCGCGCCGCGAAGAGCGCCGCGGTCATGCCGGCCGGTCCGGCGCCGATGATGGTGAGTGAACGCGTCATACCGCTATTGTACAGCAGGTTGGCTACTTGCTGGAATCAAGCCTCAAGCATTCCTTAAGGTAAGGGGAAGCGCATCCCCGGGTGGAGAGAGGCGATGTACAGGTTGCCCTGTTCGTCAGCTTTGACGCCGACGAATTCATAGGACTCGATCTCCTCAAACATCACGATCGAACCATCAGGTTTTTCGAGGGTGACCAATACTTCGTAATCCCAGTACTCCCCATCACTGGCGCTAACTGAAACCACCTCGCCAAGCGGCAGGCAGGGTACTGCGTCATCTGTACACAAAGTTGTGAAAACCGAAACCAGGTCAGCGGGGTTCAAGCCCAGGTCTTCCAATTCCATCACGGCCAGGTCGTCCAGGCGGGTCATTTCGGCTGCCTGTAGGTAATCGCCGCTGACCACAGCGTTGATATACTGCCGCACGAGGTTCGCGGCCTGGCGCTGCACATCGGTTTCCGGTGACCACAACCCCACTGAAGGACCGGAGATCGCCAGCAAAGAAGCGCCGTCTGCGGCAAAAGTGAGGGCGTAATGATCGATATAGGTCAACAACCTGCCTTTTTCCTCTGCTGTCTGCGGGTCAAAGAAGCGAATGCTCTCAAATATCGAAGATGTGTCGTCTGCGACACCAGAGACGAACAACAGGCCGCTGGCGGGTGCGTACGCCATCGTTTTAATCTGATTCATATGGGGGTCGATTTGTTGGGTGATCTCGCCGCTGGCCAGGTCGACAATGCTGACCATTCCGCCTTCAAGTGGAGCCACGGCGAGGGATTTTCCGTCAACAGATAATGCCGCCGCGCTGGCCACAGGGGTATCCCACACGCGCACCCGCAATTGGCTGGCAATTTCGTAAACCGCGAAGACTGTGCGGTCACGGTTGCGGGTAACAAGTACACGGTCACCCGTATCATCAAAGTAAGTTGCATGGTACACGGGAGTAATGATCCCTTCGAAGCGGGCAACTTCCTGCAGGTCCTCCAGGCGGAGGATCACCAGGGTGCCGCCAATGTCGCTGGCGAGCAGTTTACCATCCGGGCTGATGTCGTTATTGGGGGGTGAGGAATCTCCCGTGGTGTTGTAAAGTGTACGATACGTGTTACTTGCAATGTCGTATTCCATGATCCCCTTGCGGGTGGAGTACAACAGGCTTTCGCCGCCAATCATGAAATCCACATCGCCGATCCTGGCGGCCGGATCGATGGCGAGCGCTTGCGGTGGATCGTTCTGCGCTGCATCCAGCAGCAGGAGGTATGCGTAGCCGGCTGAGTACCGGTCGCACACGCGCACGCACCCTGAGATGGCGACGCGGTTGTGGACGCTATCAAGATCCACCCCGCGGATATCGGTCTCAGACCAGTCCGAGTCAAAATAAGTGCTCAAAGCCGGATAAAAGTTTTGTGTCAGGCTAAAGTCGTGGGGGGGCGTTGAACCCGCGTCAGCAGTGGGATTTGGTGTGATGCCGGGGAGGGGGGCTGCGGTGGGGGCTTTGGTTTCGATGGAGGGTAAGGGAACTTCCGGTATTGCGGCGGAATTCTCATTAAGGACGGCAGCCTCGCTTGAACTTGATGCCGGTTCCTCTGCGCTGGTCGCCACCGGCGAACAGGCGGCGCTCAGCAGGATTGTGATGATTGCAGCAAACAGGAATTTCATGTTAACCTCTCATTTATAAGTAATATTATCTATATTATCATAATATGAATCAATGCGAATGAGTCAGTGTTGTGGGGGTGTGTTGTGTGATCAGGCACACAAAGGAAGAGAATCGAAAACCGGGGGTGGAGAGTCGTGTACGGTTCTCGACTCTCTATTCTCTACTCTACAAGTAATGTAATAAAAAGATTAAGAAGTACACATATAAAAAAGATGTATAATAAAGATGTAATGAAAAAAGAAAACCTTTACCGTACACAGGTGCTGCTGGAACCCGGGCAGTACCGCGAACTGGTCAGCCTGGCCGAGGGCGAGGGCATCAGTCTTTCTGCGCTGCTGAGGCGAATTGTGGCGCAGGGGCTGGAGCAGGTGCGCCGTGACAGGCTGGCGCGCGCCGCCGAGCAGATGATGGACCTGTACTACAGCGATGGCGGCATGACCGCCTACTCCGCGCTGGATGGCGAGGACTTCAACGGTGGGGGAGGGCAGGCGTGAACCGCGGCGAGGTGTGGCAATTGACGCTGGATGAATCCCGCGATAAAGACAGCGCTGACCAACGCCTGGTGCTGATCCTCTCCAGCGACGCGCTGGCCGTGCTGCCCATCAGGGTGGTGGTGCCGCTGGTCGCCTGGCGAGAGGCCTTCAGCGCCACTCCGTGGATGGTACGCGTGCCGCCGGTGCTCAACAGCGGGCTCGCGGAGGTGATGGCCGCGGACGCGCTGCAGGTGCGCTCCGTCTCGACCGCTCGCCTCAGCGGGCGGTTGGGCAGCCTGCCGGAGCGCGTCACCGCGCGGGTGGCGCAGGCGGTGACCGAGATCACCCGCTAAGGCGGCAGTCAGGAGTGCTGCCGGGTACGCAGGAGGGAGAATAATGAAGATCAGTGCAAAACTCATTAATTCTGAGGGCAGGAACCAGGTTGCCCTGCGCACCAATGACAACGCGCAGGAGCTGGTTGTTCCGGCGAGGGCTGGCGGCTTCGGTTCGGCGGTCAACGGCGGCGAGCTTCTCTTCCTGGCGCTGGCCACCTGCTACTGCAACGATCTCTACCGCGAGGCGGGTAAGCGCGGCATCACGGTTGAGCAGGTCGAGGTGGAGGTGGACGGCGAGTTCGCCGGGGAGGGTGAACCGGCGCGCAACGTGACCTACCGCGCGCGTGTTTTTGCGGACGCGACCGAGCAGCAAATCCGCGAGTTGATGCACCACACCGACCGCGTGGCTGAGATCCATAATTCACTGCGGCTGGGCACGCCTGTGATCCTTGGTGAGATAGAAGCTATCGAGGTCTGAACTGGCGTAAACCCCGCCTGCTCATAGTTACTGCCTGCTATCGAACCACAGTGAAGTTCACTGACCCGGAAGCGTCTTTGCCCGTGACCGAAATCTTATAGGTGTACTCCTTTTGTATGAGGAGCGAGAAGACCATTGAATCCGCGTCATCGGCGCGGTAGAGCACCTCTCCTCCCGAGGCCGCCACCAGGATATCCAGGCGGCCGGCGTCCTTTTGGATGATCACATCCACAATGTCTCCCGGCAGCAGGCGCATGGAGTGGGTGCGCGTGCCCTCGAGCAGGGTAAATTCGAGGGAGAATTGCGTATCGTCGGCGGTCTCGCTGCCCTCGAACTGAGCCCCGGTGCAGCCGGCGGCGAGCAGCAGGACCAGTGCGCATAGAAGTTGAGGGATCCAAGTTCGCTTCATCGTTACTCCTTGTTGGCAAATGTGATTGAGCGCTTGGGCACTCAGGCACTTAGGATTAGAGGCACATATCGGTGCATGGGTTCCTAATCTCTGCTCACTCGTTACTGCTGCACTTCTTCCAATCCTCCGGCAGCGCGGAGAGGAGCACCACGCGGTAGGCGGGGAGGTAGGTTCTCGTGTAAACCTCTGAGTGGTGCACGGCGGGGAAGCCCTTGCGCGTCATTTCCATGAAGAAGCCCGTAAACTGGTGTGCTGAGATGGGCAGCTTGTCGTTGTTCAGCAGCGCGGCAGCCTGGTCCAGGTTCTGCTCGAGCACCTCCGTGGAGCCGCGGTACTCGGCTGCGGTGCGTAAAAAGGCCTCCAGCAATACAACAGGTGAGAGCCCCAGGCGCACCAGCGGGCGCAGGTGCACGCGCGCGATGCTGCCTCCTGCTGAAATGGGGTCGATGAGGGGTTCGCCGCTCAGGTCAGGTCGCGGGTCAGCCAGGCTGTCCAGCTCCTGCTGCAGCCAGGCGCGGGCGCGTTCGCGGTCAAGGACGGCATGTTCGCTGCCCATGGCCGCCTGGTGGCACAACTTGTAAACGTCCTGCGGCTGCCAGGCGGGATAGCGCGCGCCGTGGTTGAGGAGGACATCGCGGAAGTTCATTGGTAATCTGGCACCTGGGGATCAGTGATCAGGCACATGGAGACAAGTGATCAGGCACCCAGGCGCTTCGGGAGAAACGTTTTCCCTGGTACCTGCTTCCTAACCACTACTTGCGATTCACTCATCCCTGTTCCCGAATCACTGCTCTGCTACACCATGTAGCGCAGCGGCAGGTCGGGCACCTGTTTGAGCAGGTTCTGCACGAACTGTTTCTGGCGCGGGCTGAGGTTGCGGTACCACCAGGTGATGCCGAAGATGAGCAGGGCGAGGATGAAGAAGGTAAGCAGGGGTCTGCGGGTGGATGGACTCATGACGGTCTCCTTTTATCCTTCATATTCCTGGATCAGGTTGGAGGTGATATACCCCGAGGCGATGGTGCTGGGCACGCCGCCGCCGGGATGGGTGGAGGATCCCACCAGGTAGAGGCCGGCGACGCTTTTGGACTTTGCCGCCGGGCGGAAGACCGCCTGCGCGGCGAGATCCTGCTGCAGGCAGTAGATGGCGCCTTCGGGCAGCAGCAGGTCGCGCTCAAAATCGAGCGGGGTGGCGCACTCGGCGAAGACCACGCGCTCCTTGAGCCCGGGGATGGCGCTGCGCGAGAGGGCGTCGATGGTGCGTTCGATGTAGCGTGGTTTCTCGCTATCCCAATCTGTGCCGTCGAGGTGGTAAAAGCCCTGCGGGATGAGGTTGACCACGTGCCTGCCGCGCGGGGCGAGGGATTTATCGGAATGCGTCGGCCAGCAGATGAGACCGAAGGGGTCATCGGAGAGGCGGCCGGGGATGAGCTGGTCGTAATAGTAGCGGTTGAGCTCCTCGGGTGAGACGGCGATGACGCTGTGGTGCGCCTCGAGCTCGGGGGAGGAATCCAGCGCCAGGTAGATCATGGGCACCGAGAGCGACAGCTTGTAGCTGTTCACGCCGCGCGTTACCGCCGCGGGCAGGTGCTCCGCGCCGATGAGGTCGAGGTAGAGCGTTTTGGCGTTGATATCCGAAACGACGATATCGGCGGTGATCTCGCTGCCATCTGCCAGCTGCACGCCGTGAGCGCGCTGCCCGTCCATCAACACCCTGGTTACGCGCGCACCGGTGCGCACGCCCATGCCGTAGAGCCCGCCCACGCGCTGCAGCGCTTCGGGGATGCGGATCATGCCGCCGCGCGGGTAGTAGATGCCCACGTGTTCGGTGTAGGGCACCATGGCGTAAGGGCCGGGCACCAGGTTGGGCGGCAGGCCGAAGTACAGCGCCTGGTAAGCCATCATCTGCAGCACCTTCTCATCCTTGAAGTAGCGCTGCAGGATATCCTGGTAGGAGGAGAGGAAGACGGGCAGGAACTTGAGGAAGCGCGGGTTCTTTTTAATGAGGGCGCCCATATCCGTGAGGGTGCTGGCGGGCATCTGGAAGAAGGTGTCGAGCGTGGTGCGCATCAGGTCGTCGGCGAAGCGGCAGAAATCCGGCCAGCGCGCGCCGTCCTCCGGCGACATGATGGCGATGACCTCGCCGGTGGCTTCAGCCGAGAGCGGCAGGGTGACGCGTTCGCCATCAGGGAAGAGGAAGGACATGATGGGGTCGCAGGGGATGAGATCGACCTCTTTTTGCAGGGTGGTGCCGAGGGTTTCGAAGACGCGCTCGATGGGTTCGATGATCTCGACGATGGAGGCGCCCACGTCGAAGCGGTAGCCATCGCGTTCAAAGGTGGAGCAGCAGCCGCCGATGGCTTTGGATTGTTCGAGGACGAGGACGCGGCGGCCCTGTTTGGCGAGCAGCGCGCCGGC
>CAYMGO010000055.1:0-15124 GCA_964390015.1 uncultured Anaerolinea sp.
GAAGCCCTCTCCGATCCCATCATCACCGAGGATCCCATCCTGGCTGGCTCTGCCGCCCAGATGAGCTACGGCGCCCCCATGCCCACCAACGTTGAAATGCGCTGTGTGTGGGATGGCATCAAGCCCGAACTGCTGCCCACCTACGCTGGCACCCAGACCGCTGAAGTCGCTGCGGCCAATGCCCAGAAAGCAGCCGAAACCTGCATCGCAGGGCTTGAGTAATTCAGTCACAAGAGAAGGGATTTCCTTCTCTGATCACCAATCGTATAAGCCGGGCTGTACACCAGCCCGGCATATACTATAAAAACTGAATACACAAGGAGGAAAGCTCATGATCACATCTGAAGTGGTCCTGAAAAGCCTGGGTGAAGTCGGCACCACGGTATTGCTGATACTGGTGGGGACAGTCCTCGTTGAAGCCCTTCTTTACCTGATCCTGATGAAATGGCTCAAATACAAATACGCGCTTCCCTTCATGTTATTGGCGCCTGCAGTCATCGGTTTAATTGCCCTGGTCATTTATCCGTTGCTTTGGGAACTACGTCTTTCCTTCACCAACATGTCTTTGAAGGCTTTTCGTGATCCCCAGTTCATCGGATTAAAGAACTACGTTCGTGTATTCACTGAACCCGTACTAAAACAGAAAATGTTTTTCCCCCTGCTCGGACAGACTGTCCTTTGGACAGTCATTAACATCGCCTTCCATGTGGGCGGCGGGCTGGGGCTGGCAATGCTCCTGAACCGAAAAATGAGGGGTAAAGGTATTTACCGGGCACTTATTATCCTGCCATGGGCTGTACCGCAGGTCATCGCGGTGCTCGCATGGCGTGGTGAGTTTAATTTCGCTTATGGTTATTTCAATATTCTTTTGACAAAGATCGGTCTTCCAGGCGTTCAATGGATGGCAGACCCCACTGCAAACTTCATCGCCATGTGCATGACCAACATTTGGCTGGGAATACCATTTATGATGGTCACTTTGTTGGGGGGGTTGCAGAGCATATCCTCAGAATACTACGAAGCAGCCGAAATGGATGGCGCGAATGCCTGGCAGCAATTTAAGCACATCACGCTGCCGCTTATCCAGCCGGTCCTGACACCAGCGATCCTGCTGGGAACATTCTGGACGTTCAACAACTTCAATGTGCCATTCTTCATCAACCAGAACGAGCTGGAGAGTTCAGATATCCTGGTCACTGGCCTCTTTAGGGCGGCGTTCCAATATAACCGCTATGGTTTCTCGGCGGCTTTTGCCTTCGTGATTTTTGGTATGCTCTTGCTCTTCACCATTTTCTACATGCGTTATACGAAGTCCTTGAAAGGAGCGTATGAATCATGAGCACCGCTACTTCAAACCCTAAGAGATCTTTCTTTCGCAGTGGTCGTGAGGATTCACCCTTCAAGAGGATCATTATCCATCTTGTGCTGATCATGGCGTGCATCATAGCCATTTTTCCAATCTTGCGCATATTGGCCGTATCTTTACGCCCGGGTGACAGGTTGATGTCGACAGAGCTGGCAATTATCCCACCAGACGCGACGCTCGAATCCTATCGCATCATTCTCTTTGACAAACCTTTCCTAAGTTGGGTTTGGAACAGCCTGGCCATAACCATTGCCACGGCGTTGATCGGCGTTATCCTGGCTGCCACCGCAGCTTACGCCTTCTCGCGCTGGAAGTTTCCCGGTCGTTCGGTGGGGCTGGTCTTCCTGCTGGCTACGCAGATGATCCCGGCTTCGATGCTAATGATCCCCATCTATATCCTGGCAATAAAATTGGGTATGGTCGGTACGTATCGTGGGCTGGTTATCGCTTATTGCGTCACATCCATCCCCTTCAGTGTGTGGATTCTGAAAGGGTATTACGACACCATCCCGGTGGATCTTGAAGAAGCCGCAAGGATTGACGGCTGCTCACAATTGCAGGCTTTTCTGCGGATCCTGCTTCCTCTTTCGACACCAGCGCTTGCCATCACTTTCCTCTTCAATTTTATGGCCGCGTGGAATGAGTACCTGTTGGCGCGCGTTATGTTGGGGTCACAGGAGAGCCTGTTAACATGGCCGTTGGGTTTGCAGCGTTTGCAGGGTCAATTTACGACGCAGTGGGGGCAGTTCTCAGCGGGTTCCATCCTGGTGATGATCCCGGTGATGGTATTGTTCCTGTACTCATCCAAGTACCTCATCTCCGGTCTGACACTGGGTGGCGTTAAGGGTTGATCTCTGGATGCTAAACAATAAATACCCCGGATTCTGTAAAGGACTCGGGGTATTTGTAATGTTATCTTAAGCAAGAGGTGTATCAATGAAAACAATTTCAAGATACCTGGCAATTCTGCTCGTGCTGGCATTTCTGTTGAGCTCCTGCGCATCACCATCAGGGGATACGCGCACGGGCATTGGCAGAAAAGATGTGCTGTATCTGAATTTGACCTGGCACCAGCATCAGCCATTGTATTACAAAGACGATGATGGGGTTTACACCCGTCCGTGGGTGCGGGCGCATGCGACTAAAGATTACTACGATATGGCTGCCATGATCAAGCCTTACCCGAACGTACGCATGACGGTGAACATCACACCGGTGCTGATGAAACAGCTGGATGATTTTACGCAGAATGGTGCCAAGGATTACTACTGGGTGCTGGCGGAGAAACCCGCTGCTGAATTGACGGACGCCGATAAAACCTACCTGCTTACCCGTTTCTTTGATGCCAATTGGGATAACATCATCTACCGCTTTCCCAGGTACAAAGAGTTGTTGAACAAGCGCGGGGGCACGACTGCGGAAGATATCGCAAAAGCAGTGGCGAAGTTCAGCGAGCAGGATTACCGCGATCTGCAGATATGGTTCAACCTGGCCTGGATCGACCCGGAATTTCTGGCTGAACCTCCATTGCTGGATTTGGTTGAAAAAGGGGAGGGATTCAGCGAAGCTGACAAGATGATTTTGTTTGATGAAATTCGCGCGATCATGACCAGGGTCATCCCTGTGCACAAGGAACTTCAGGATGCAGGTCAGATACAGGTGATCACCACGCCTTACGCGCATCCGATACTTCCGCTTATTTACAATTCCAACATAGCCTCCGTAGGTAACCCGGCTGCTGAACTACCGAACCGTTTCTCCTGGCCGAACGACGCAATTGTGCATTTACAGAAGAGTGTGGAAATGTACACCGACCATTTTGGCAAAGCTCCAGTGGGCTTGTGGCCGGGAGAGGGGGCTGTTTCTGAGGACATCATCCCCCTGGTGGTTGATGCGGGATATCAATTTATGCAAACCGGTGAGGTGGTTTTGGCGCAATCGCTGGGGCTGGGCAATTTCACCCGTGATTCTGCTGAAACTGTGCAAGAAGCCGATGAGTTATACCGTCCTTATTATGTGACAACAGATGATGGCAGGCAGGTTGCCATCTTTTTCCGCGACCTGGTGCTTTCAGATAAACTGGGATTTACCTATTCACAAACGCCCGGTGAACAGGCCGCGGCAGACCTGATGCAGCGCCTGGAAAACATCCGCCTCCAACTAAAGGAACAGAAAGCAAAAGGCCCGCATATTGTCAGCATCGTACTGGATGGAGAAAATGCCTGGGAGTATTATCCCAATGATGGTAAAGAATTCCTCAACGCGATGTATCAAATGCTGAATGACAGCAAGACCATTAAGATGGTCACGCCTTCCGAGTACCTTGATCTCTTCCCCAAACAGCGGGAACTTGAAACCCTGTTCCCCGGCGCCTGGTTCAGTCCAAATTACGATACCTGGATTGGCGAAACAGAGGAAAAAGTGGCTTGGGATTACCTCGGAAAAGCACGCGAATTCCTGGCGAAGTACGATGTAGGCAAATCCAAACAGGCTTCAGCGGAAGCCATCGCCACAGCACAGGATTACATGTATCTGGCAGAAGGTTCTGACTGGTTCTGGTGGTACGGCGCGGACCAGGATTCAGGAGTGGATGAATACTTTGACATGGGCTTTCGCGCGCTGCTCGCTAAGGTGTACGAATCGTTGGGAGAACCCGTTCCTACTTATGTGAGAGTACCCATCATACCCAAAAAACCTGAGCAGCCTGCCCAGGCGTACAAAGGTGTAGCCACACCGATGATTGATGGGCAAACCAGCCAGGTGGAGTGGGGAACTGCAGCGCTCTATCCATCGGACGGCGAAGGTGTGGTGAAAGCCCTGCACTATACAATGGACGCCAAGAATATCTATTTTCGCGTCGACCTTGAAAATGGGCAGGATGAACCCGATAGCGTGGGCATTTACCTGAATATCCCCAGCGCCGAAGCGAATCACCCTTTTGCGCTGTCGCCAGAATCTCCGGACAGCCTGTTATTGGGAATTTCCGCGAGCCACCTTTTTGAGTACACAACAGGAGCAGTGAAAGGTTACAAAGCCGCCGCGGGCAGCTGGCGGGAAAGCGGGGAACTCAAAGCCACAGCCGCGTTTGCAGAGGACGTGCTGGAATTGGCTGTGCCGTTGACGTCTTTGGGCGACCTGGCAGCTGGCGATGATATTCGTGTAGTCGTCGTCACGCAGCCCGACGGGCAGCTGATGCCGCTGACCGGTCCAGCGCAAATCGTGTTGCCTGATTTGGGTTTATCGGACCTTGTGCTAGAAGTGAAGGACCCTGAAGGGGATGATCATGGGCCCGGTACGTACACCTATCCAACAGACGGTGTTTTCTCAGCACAAAATTATGATATCGATAGCTTCTCGGTCGCAACGGATGCGAAGAACGTTATTTTCACATTCAAGTTCTTTGGCCCAGTACCCAATCCCTGGGGGTCGGGTATCAATCTATCCCTGCAAACGATGGATGTGTACATCGACAAGGATCCGCAAAAAGGCACCGGCAACCGTCTGCTCCTGCCTGGACGAAACGTAGCACTGGCAGAAGGAAATGGTTGGGAATACGTGGTTTGGGCTGAAGGCTGGAACTACGGGATCTACACACCGGATGCCTCAACCGGTGAACCCAAACAGCAGAACATCTCTTACAAGATCATTGTGGATCCTGCCAGGCAAGTGGTAACCCTGCGGGTGCCAAAGGAAGCTTTAGGCGAGGGCGATCCTGCTGATTGGGGTTACGCCGCTGTGGTGTTAGGCCAGGAGGGTTACCCGACGACCGGGGTCTGGCGCGTAAGGGATGTGCAGGCGGCTGCGGCCCAATGGAAATTTGGCGGCGCTCCAGAGGACACGAACCACACCCGCATCATTGATATGGCGTGGCCGGCGGATGGTGACGGCACACAGGAAGAATTCCTGGGTACTTACGCAAGTTCCACTGCAGCGGTTGACACACTCACTGAGAAAGATATGCCGCAAATACCCCTTCTTTCGGTCAAATAAGGAACAGGTTACCCTGCGGGTCATTGATAACCCGCAGGTTTTTTACTAAGATGATTTTTGTTATGTTGTCAAGAAATCAATAATGTGAGAAAATGACGCGGTTTTTCTACTGAAGAAAATTACGATTTGAGGAAGGGATTAATGACAATTCAAACACCTGATTGGGTTAGGGACGCGGTCTTTTACCAGATCTTTCCGGATAGGTTTGCGAAGAGTGAGCGCGTTCAGCGTGCGGGGGTAAAGCTGGAATCCTGGGACACTCCTCCCAATCCCTACGGTTTCAAAGGTGGTGATCTTTATGGGGTGATCGAGCGCCTGGATTACCTGAAGGATCTGGGGATCAATGCGATCTACTTCAACCCCATCACCAGTTCGGCTTCCAACCATCGTTATCACACCTACGATTACTTCAAGATCGATCCACTGCTTGGCGGCGACCAGGCCTTCAGAGAGCTGCTGGATGCTGCCCACGCGGCGGGAATCCGCATTGTACCTGATGGCGTTTTCAACCACGCCAGCCGCGGCTTCTGGCAGTTCCATCATGTGCTGGAAAACGGCGAAGGATCGCCATACGTGGATTGGTTCCATTTCAACCCAGACAGGTTGAAAAGACAGAAACCCTGGGGAGCTTATCCTGGTGAGAAGGAACAACAGCAGTTGAACAGCGGAGTTGGTTCTTACAACGCGCTTGGTTACACTGCCTGGTGGAACCTGCCCGCGCTTCCGAAGTTAAATACCCACACACCCGCGGTCAGGGAGTTCATTTATGAAGTCGCCGAGTACTGGCTCAAATTTGGTGCGGATGGCTGGCGTCTGGATGTGCCGGCGGAAATCGATGATGACGCCTTCTGGCAGGAGTTCCGCCGCCGGGTCAAAGCAATTAACCCTGAGGCGTACATTGTGGGCGAACTTTGGCTGGAATCTCAGCGCTGGCTGCAGGGTGATCAGTTCGATGCGGTGATGAACTACCTGGTAACTGCTGCGTTGATGGGGTGGTTGATCGGCGATAAGATCCCGGATTACGCTTATCGCATTGGCGGCCTCTACAAGGTGCTGCGACCGTTCACCGCTGCAGAATTTGGAGACCGCATTGAGTACCTGTTGAACCTTTACGCGCCTGAGATCAACAATGTGCAGTTGAACCTGCTTGACAGCCACGATACTCCGCGATTCCTCACTACGGCCGGTGGTGATGAAAGCGCGCTGCGATTGGCTTACCTCTTCATCTTCACTTACATTGGTGCCCCTTGTGTTTATTACGGTGATGAGATCGGTATGGACGGAGGCCCTGACCCGGAGTGCCGCAAGGCCTTCCCATGGGACGAAACAAAATGGAACCATGGTTTGCGTGGGTACATGAAGGACCTGATCCAGCTGCGCAATTCTCACGCAGCGCTGCGACGTGGCACCTACACAAGAGTATTCTCAGACCATGATGTCGTGGCATACGTGCGGCAATATGAGGGAGAGACATTCCTTGTTGTCCTCAACGCAAGTTCACTCGAGCGCAGTCTGGATATCGACACAGGTAAAGTTGGCTTGTCTGCGAAAGCGCTTCAGATCCTGTTCGGTTCGGCCCGGGCGCATGTGGTAGATGGAAATGTTCGAATCACCAACCTGCCCGCAAGGCAGGGAGCTGTTCTGAAGGTCGAATAACGCCCGTAAAGAGGAAATCTGTGGCTGCCGGGAGGTTGCACCAGTCCCCGGCGGCCTTTTATTACCTGAATGAATAGATCAATGAAAACTGTGCGCCATGTGTGGAATTTGGGACATGGTAAAATAGGTTTCCGCGCCGGTTAATCGCAGAGCGATAGCAATGCAGGAAATCTGGCATCAATACTAAGCGGGAAATAATGAAGGGGTTTTATTACATGGCTGATTCCAATTTGAACGGAAATTTAAAAGTAAACTCGCCGCGGATGACGATCGAAATCGTACTGCCTGATGGACGGGTTTTTACTGGTGAACGCGGCGCTGCGCTGGCAGAACTTCTCCAGATGCTTCCGGAGTGGGATAACCCACCCATCATGGGTGCGGTCGTCAATGGTGAGTTGAAAGAACTCACTCACACGGTGGAAATGGACGCGCGCGTCAGGCTGGTTACCACAATGGACGATGATGGCGCCAGGATCTACCGGCGCTCAATCACATTTCTGCTCGAGGCCGCTTTCGAGGAGCTGTTCCCTGATAGCCTGATGACGTTGGACCATTCCGTTTCGGCCGGTGGTTACTATTGCCAGGTGAGCAAGGGCAACTCGCTTACCAACCGCGACCTTGAAAGACTTGAGAAGAGGATGCACGAACTGGTCGAGGCTGACCTGCCATTCGAACGCCAGCTTGTTCCCCTGGCAGATGTGATCGCTTACTTTGAATCAAAAGGATTGCAGGATAAAGTTCAGTTGTTGAAATACCGCCAGAAGGAATACCTGGTGCTTTACCGGCTGGGTGAGCATCGTGATTATCATCACGGTTACATGGCGCCTTCAACCGGTTACCTGAAGTGGTTCGCGTTACAACAAATGGGTGAAGGTTTTGTGCTGCGTTTCCCGCGGCGGGAATCTCCGAAGGCGCTTTCTCCCATGCCCAGCTACCCAAAACTGCTCAGCACGTTCAGGCAGTACGGCAACTGGCTGCTGCGATTGGGGATCGAGTCGGTCGGCGCGTTGAACGCATCCATTGAAGCCGGCAATATCCGTGAGATCATCCTGGTGTCAGAAGCGCTGCACAACCTGCAGATAATCGACATTTCACAATCGGTCGCTGAGAAATCAGAAGAAGCACGCATTATCCTCATAGCGGGACCCTCTTCATCCGGCAAAACGACCTTTTCCAAGCGATTATCGGTTCAACTGCTGGCACAGGGTTTTTCGCCTTTCCCGCTGGAAATGGATAATTACTTCGTGGACCGTGAACAAACCCCCAAGGACGAAAAGGGAAATTATAACTTTGAGTCGTTGGGTGCACTTGACACACATCTATTATCAGACCACCTCAAGCGTTTGATCCGTGGAGAAAGAGTGAGGCTGCCAAAGTATGATTTTCACAGCGGGAGGCGCTTGGAAGGGGACGAGGTTCAACTGCGGCCTGATCAGATGATCATTCTGGAAGGGATCCATGGGTTGAACCCGCAACTCCTGCCGGAGATCGATCCGGCGACGACTTATAAGATCTACGCCTCATGCCTGACCCAGCTCAACCTGGACCGCTACAACCGCATTTCCACCACTGACACCAGGCTGCTGCGGCGCATTGTAAGAGATGCGCGTGAGCGCGGCTACACTGCCCAGGATACTATTTCAAGGTGGGAATCAGTGCAGCGCGGGGAGAAAGAATACATTTTCCCATTCCAGGAGAATGCGGATAAGCTGTTCAACTCGGCACTTGTGTATGAGCTATCCGCCCTGCGCACTTACGCGGAACCGTTGTTGCGACAGGTGCCTTATGGTACCAAGGAACACGTGGAGGCAAAGCGCCTCCTGGCATTTTTGGAATGGTTCCTTCCGATCGAAACCAACCTGATCCCGGATAACTCCCTGCTGCTGGAGTTCCTGGGTGGATCGATCTTGAAAGATTTTAAACTCTGGAAAGAGCATTAATTAAAAAAGCGGGTTCAGATTCCTGAACCCGCTTGGTAATTCTCAGCTAAGTTTTTTCTTAAAGGCTCTTCCCAGCCGCGCGATTCCCTCGTTGATCCGTTCCGGAGAACAGAAGGAAAAATTCAGGCGCATCGTATTTTTTCCGCTGCAATCAGGATGGAAGAACTCACCAGGAACGTAAGCCACCTTTTCCTGTATGACTCCCGGGAGCATATCCGTGGTATCGAATTGTTCAGGAAGCGTCACCCACAGAAAGAGTCCTCCCTCCGGGCGGGTCCATTTTACTCCCTCGGGCATATGCTCTTCCAACGAATCAAGCATAGCGTTGCGCCGTTCCCGATAAACCTCCTGGATGACCTTGATATGGCGGTCAATAAATCCGTGCTGGCCTACTTCGTGGGCAACGATCTGGTTAAAAGTGGATGTATGCAGATCGCAGCCCTGTTTTGCCAGCGCAAGTTTACTGATAACCCCATGCGGGGCGATGACCCAGGCCAAGCGTAAGCCCGGTGCCAGTATCTTGGAGAAGGTGCTCAGGTAAATGACATTGCCGGTGTAAGTGCCGTTGTGAACGCGCATTTGCGAATCCAGCAGTTCCACGGCGGGCAGGTCTTCACCTTCATAGCGCAGCTGTCCGTATGGGTCATCTTCTACGATCGGTACACCGTAACGATCTGCCAACTGTATCAACTTCTTGCGGCGTTCGAGGGAGAGGGTCGTTCCAGTGGGGTTCTGGAAGTTAGGCAGGACGTAGATGAATTTCGGACCGATGCGTAATGCCTCCTCCAGCTTGTCAGTGATCATGCCGTATTCGTCCACGGGGACGGTGACGTACTCCGCGCCATAGGCGTTCCAAGCCTGCAGCGCGCCAAGGTAAGTGGGCGACTCCACAAGAATTCGATCGCCGCGATTGATAAAGATCTTGCCCAACAGGTCAAGCGCTTGCTGCGATCCGCTCGTGATGAGAATATTGTCGATATTCACATTGATTCCAACACGGACGCTGTGTCTCAAGATCATTTCCCTCAGAGGAACATAGCCATCGGTCCCTCCATATTGCAGCACTTCTGCCCCCTTGTGTTCAAGAACAGAGTTACAGGCTTTCTTAAACTCTTCCACCGGGAACACATCAGGTGCCGGAAAGCCACCCCCGAATGAAATCATGTCCGGTTGTTCTGTTACCTTGAGAAGTTCCCGTATGGCCGATGCTTTCATGCGCTGTGTGCGCTGCGAGTAGCGGTATTCCCACGGTGTCTGCATTCTTGTGTGCATTTTTCCTCTTGGTCAATAGATTTATCGTACCGATTTACAACTTGGCAAAACGACTTACTATTGTAGCGGGTGTCGGCAGGGTAATGCGATCCCCAGTGCTCAGTTCCGCGGGTGCTTTGGCAGCCTGCTTTGGCGCACCCTGGAATACATAAATCGGTGTGGCTTCAACCGCATATTTGTTTTCTATGAATGCCTGACCCGTCAGTAAACCCTCTTTGTCGATGGCACAGCTGGTAACAACCCCGATGACTTTCCCTTTCTCATCTAAAACAGGGTCACCGTTATGTGCCATGCGCACGCCTTTCTCGGAAAATCGGAAACGGGCAACAACACCTTTCCTTGTAGCCTCTTTTTTAATGAAGGAATTCCGACCAATAAACCACGGTTTGTAGGTTTTGACGTAAGAACCGAAACCGGCCTCTGCCACACCAAGGTTCCGGTCACCACCCATCTCATGACCGTACAAAGGTAGACCTGCTTCGGTGCGCAGTGAGTCTCGTGCGCCAAGACCGCAGGGCATGATACCCAATGGCTCGCCTGCTTTCAGCAGGTCATTCCACAGCGCTGAAGCTTTATCAGGGTGCACAAAGAGCTCGAATGCCATTTTTTCACCCGTGTAGCCTGTGCGGGAGACAACCATGTCGTATCCACCGATCACCGCTTCACATAACTCGGTTCGTTTCAGTGATTTAACCTTCTTTTGTGTAGTCCCGTCGCAGCCTAATGCCAGCAGAATATCCCGTGATTTTGGCCCCTGCAGGGCGATATCCACGCGCATGTCAACCCCTTCACGCGGATCCCGCAGATTGCGCAGTGTCAATGCACGTCCAAAAGCCTTCACCCAGGGTTGGCTGTTGTCGATCATCACTTCGCCGCTGCGGACTGCGTTCAGCCATGCCCAGTCCTTGGCATCGTTCGAAGCATTGACTACGACCAGGTATTTATCTGCGCTGCGGCGGTAAACAAGGGTATCATCGATGACATTGGCATCGGGATCAAGGAAGTGCGTATAGCAGGAATCACCAATTTCCAGTGTGCCGATGTCGTTGCCGCAAATGGAATCCAGGAAAAACGCTGCCTGCGCACCTTCAGCCTGGAATACTCCCATATGTGCCACATCGAACAATCCTGCGGCGCTGCGGCAGGCGAGGTGCTCCTCGACCACTGAGGTATACCACACTGGCATTTCCCATCCAGCGAAGGGAATGATCTTCGCGCCCAGTTTCTTGTGGTCTTCGTAAAGCGGTGTGCGGAAGAGCTCGGCGCTATCCTTTTCTTCCCATATGAAGGCTGGAAGGGCGCTGCCATTTGATGGCGTCTTGCCAATCCACCAGGGTTTTTCTTCGGATCGCGCAGAACCCGCTGCCAAATCCACAGGTGTTTCATGAGATTCCTCGATCAAAATCGGTCCGGGGATGCGCGCGGGCAGGTCATCATCAAAAGCGATGTACCCATCTGAAAGAGCGCGCAGGAAGGTGGTGGCGAGACCGAAGTCTTCCGCCCGAATGGTGAACCTGTAATACCCTTCGTCCACACGGGTGAGAGAACCCTCAACCTTCTTGAGAGGGGTATTCAGGGAGGTCGCCTGGAGTTGGCCATTTTTCAAATTTTCCACATCGGAGCTGAAGCAATAATTTACGAAATACTGAATGCGCCTTCCCTTCAGGTCGAGAGAGACGAGCCGCGCTTTGCTCCCCGGTAGGTCATCAAGGTAATAAAAATGCGGGTAGCCGCTGCTGCCATGGGTTAGATCTGCCCCGGCTCCGGCACAGATTTCACGCACTTTGATTTTGGCCTTCTCCAGAACTTCAAAGTCGATCTTGGCACGCGGAGATGGGCCTTTGCGCATTTCGATGGTATATGGGGTAATACCCTGCAGGATATCCGCGATGATGTTACCGACCTCAACCATGTCCTTTTCCGTTAAGCCGCGCTGGGTCATCCACGGCGTGCCGTAACGGATGCCTGAAGCGTTGAGTGCGGTCTTGTCGCCGGGGATTGTGTTGCGGTTCAAGACAATTCCCGCGATATCCAGGATGCGGGCGGCCATATCACCGGTGAGGGTGGTGCCATCCGGCCCGACGATGGTTTTACAGTCAATATTGCCGAGGTGCGAATCCGTTCCGTTAAAGGGAATGCGTAATCCGCGCGCCTGCAGTTGATTTGTGAGCGCTGTGCAGTTAGAGATTATCTGTTTTTGTAACTGCTGGAACTCAGTTGTCGCGGCGATTTTGAACGTGGTGGCGAGCGCCGCGAACACGTGCACATGCGGTCCACCCTGTTCACCCGGGAAGACCGCCTTGTCGATCTTTTTCGCCAGAGATGCATCAGCGGTGAGAATGCATGCGCCGCGCGGCCCGCACAGGGTTTTATGCGTGGTGAAGGTGATCACGTGTGCGTGCCCTACGGGAGATGAGACGGCCTTGCCGGCAATCAAGCCGGCGATGTGCGAGACATCCGCCAGCAGGTAAGCGCCAACAGAATCAGCGATGGCGCGGAAGCGCGCCCAATCCGGAATCCATGGGTAAGAGGAATAACCGCAGATGATCACCTTCGGCTGGACTTCTTTTGCCTGCGCCTCAAGTTTGTCATAATCGATCTTCTCTGTGACCGGGTCAACATTGTAATGTGCAACCTTGTAAAGCTTGCCGGAACGGTTCACAGATGATCCGTGAGTCAGATGGCCGCCATGCAGCAGGTTCATGCCTAAAATTGCATCACCGGGTTCGATAAGCGCGTGGTACACCGCGTTGTTGGCCGGGGCGCCTGATAGCGCCTGGATGTTTACAAATAACTGGTCAGCGCTGATCTTCTCATTGGCGAAAACCTCGGCGCAGCGACGCCGCGCAAGCGCTTCGATCACATCGGCGTACTCGACTCCCTTGTAATAACGCGGATCTGCGTATCGCCGGTAGAAGGAAAGACGGGCGGGATAGTCCAGAATCTCGCTCTCCGTCATCAAACGGGTCTCTTCATCCGGGTAGCCTTCAGCGTACAGGTTTTGGAAAACCGAAGCCAGTGATTCGCGCACTGCTTGTGGAGCAGTGCTTTCTGATGGGATGAGGATTAGTTTACGGAACTGCCTTTCGACTTCGTGATCGATCAGTTCCGAAACCGCGGGATCGATCGCTTTCAACGTACCCCGAACGAGATGGTCGGCCATGTCTTTTTCTCCTTCTTTCACAGTATTAAAAATAATAAAAAACCACCTCCAGATGTTGACCAGGCAAGCATCCGTGGGTGGTTTGACGTGTGTGATTTCGGGTCATTCGTTTCTCAGCAACCGGACCAAAAGAATAATCTTCTATTTCAGGTTCAGTGTTGGAACTATGTCGATGCTGTTATTTTAGTCTTAACCCCATTTTGGGTCAAGCCGAAACAGGTATTTCTCTAAAAATCGCTTAAGTCCCTTTTCTGCATCAGGCATATAGAGGATTTTACCCCCGCAAGCGCAACTTTCATGCGCCATTGTCCTTTATAATTCAACAATAAAAACCATCAACAGCAGCTTACTTTAGGTGAAAACTGAATACATGAGCGTAATTATGGGACAAAATACAGCCGGCACACAATTTGAAGTGGATTACAGTTTGAGAAACGCCCGAAAAATTGGCACTATAGTGCTGATCCTCTTTGTCGTGATCTGGGTGCTCTCTCTCACCGGGGTGAACTTGTTCCTGCGCTGGTCCATTGAACAAAGCATGTTTGAGACAGAAACCGGTATGAACGATGGGCGCTGGTTGGTCAACCTGGTCTGCGGTGTTCTCCTGTTCATCCCGTTACTTGCGTTGTATTTTGCAGTAAAGCTTCCTCGCATACGACTGATGCTGCGTTTATGGGCGACTGCTGCGGCATTCGTACTGCTTTCAGGACCCGCAAAGTTCCTCTATCTCACATCTCAGATACAATCATATCTGTTACTGACCTCAGCGCTGTTTTTAATCACCCTCATTCTGTTTCTTCTCAGGAAGACAGACAGCTCAGGAAAACGGAAGTTACCCAGATCCACGTTGGCAGGAACAACTTTGCTGGCATGCGTGGCATTTGCAACACCCTGGGTTTTGTGGGGTGCGTTCGGCTCGATTCTTGATCTTGTGGCTGTCATTATATTCGGGCTGGCTTTCGCGATTTTTATTGCTTTTTCAATTATCCCGGATTATTTTGATAAAACCCAACCTCCAGGCAGCTACGTAAGCAGGGGGGAATACCTGTTCGATGGGTTTGCTCTGCTTGTATTCCTTCTGATACTTGTCAGCGGGCTCAGTCAGAATGGGTCTCAATTCGTGCTCAGCCTAACCATCCCCTCAGCCGGCTGGCTCATCGCGGGGCTGGCAACAGCCGGTCGAAACCGGAAAAATCACGCAAAATTCGCGGTGGGTGTCGTCTCAGGTTTACTGCTCGTATTACCCCTGGCGTTTTTTGATATGGATGAATTAGCGTTGGTCATTGCCGGTACCTCGGAAGAGGTGTTTTACTGGGCTAATCGGGCGGGGTGGAATACATTGATCTTCCTGATTGCGATCGCCATTGTTATCCTTATCTTCTTCAAGTATGTGGAACGCGCCAACGTGGATAAGCGAGTGAACACTCTCTTACAAGTATTGAGTGCGGCAGAATTTTTGATCCTGTATCTCAGCGCAGGACAGCCGGGATTTTTTGGAGACCGTGTTTTTGTGATCATGAAGGAGCAGGTCAATCCATCCCGGTTCAATGAAGTGACACCTCTCATTGAGAGAAAACAGGCACTTTACCAGTCGCTGACCGATACTGCCAAAAACGCCCAGATGGGTCTGACTGAAAAACTTGAAAAACGGGGCATCCGATATACCTCGTACTATCTTGTCAATGGGCTGGAGGTGGACGCCGGTTGGTTGATGAAGGGTTCACTTGAGAAAGAAAC
>CAYMGO010000056.1:0-14817 GCA_964390015.1 uncultured Anaerolinea sp.
TTCCATCACGCAGCATAAAGGAACTGAAGATGAGCAGCACCAGCGGCAGCACAGCGATAATGAACTGGAAGACCACAACCCCGGCGACAATAACGGGTTTGAAATTGCGCAATTTCACCTTCTTGGACATGAAACCGCGCCCGCCGATGGTTTCAAAGCTTTTGCGTGTGCCCACGATCTTTTGATTGAGCATCACCGTAACCATGGCAAACACGATCAACACGATCGCCGTAACGAAAGCGTCGCCATAGTTGCCGATGGTTGAGTTCGACTTCAACATGGTCGAGAGGGTGTAATAACGGATGGGCACACCTAACACATTCGGACCACCGAAGGTACCCATGGCCTTGGAAAAGGTCATAATAAAACCAGAGGCAATGGCTGGGATGACCAGCGGGAAGGTGATCTTGCGCATAATGCGCCAGCGCCCTGCGCCAGCCAGTTCACCTGCTTCTTCAAGGGAAGAGTCGATTGAAAGCAGCGCAGCGGAGATGAACAGGAAGAAAAAGGTGTAGTAATGCAGACCGCTGCTGACGATGATCGGAAAGGGCCCATACGCCAACCAGTCCGGTGTGGGAGTACCAAGAATAAATTCCAGCAGCCCCATGGTGCCCCCCGATTTCTGGTTCTTAAAGAGCACCAGCCAGGCCATGGCGATCGTCCACGAGGGCATAATGTAGGGAACCTGCGCCAGCATGTGAATGGTCTCACGCCCGGGGATATCGGTGCGGCACACCAGCCATGCCATCAGCCCGCCGATCGCAAGCGCCAGGAAGGTAGCCCCCAGGGCTACCGTCACGCTGTGCACCAACGGTTGATAGGTCATCAATTTGCCGATCTTGCCCGTGAGCATCCGCACCCAGTGATACCAGGTCAGGTCGCCAGCTTCAGCATCCTTGAGCGCTCTCAGGTCAACATCAGCGACGGTGATCGTGGTCACCACCATGCGGTAAAGCGGGATGATGACCAGGTAGAACATCACCGCGATCATGATGATGGACAGGATGACATGCGGGGTGGTAAGCCAGCGGAACAAACGGCGGATACGCGCGAGCCACTTTTCCTTGTTGTCTTTTGGAGCAATTGATGCTACTGTCATCTGCTTACACCTGTTGTTGATTTCCTTTCTTCAATTTGTGTTCAACATCAATACCAATAACGGGTTAACACAATAACAGCCTCAACCCGCTTTATTCAACTCCTTTAATTGGTCACGCAGCGAATCCAGCCTGTCGAGAACGGGCATGATGCTCTCCTGGTCAACGCTGGCAACAGAAAGCAGCAGGGCGTTGATCACCGTCATGGGCACCACCAGAGAGTGAAACTCACCCACCGGCCCGCGGCGCGCGCTGAGGATGACATCCGCCTTATCACCCAGGATGGTATCCAATGTATCGGTGAGCATGATGATGGTTGCCCCAACCTTGCGGCTGTAATCCAATACCAGCTGCAGCGTTGGGTTCTGGTCAAAGAAACAGATCACAAACACCAGGTCGCCGGGTTTCATCACCAGCATGGAATCGATGAGCTCGCGCCCGTAAGCTTTCATGGGCACCACTTCTTTGCCGAAGCGGTGCAGCCTGATCTCCATCAGGTCAACCAGCGAGATCGAGGGACCAACGCCAAAGACGTAGATCTTATTGTGGGTCCTGATCAGCTCCACGGCTTTATCGAGTTGTTCGCGGTCGATCGAATCCAGCGCCTGCGAGAGGTAGTCAATCTCAGTGGCGGTGAGGCGTTCAAAAATGCCACCGTTCTGACGCATTTCCGCCAGCCGGCCGCGCAGCCGGGTGGAATGGGTGACACGTTGGCGGAAGTTCTCTTGCAGCACCGCGCGCATAGCCGGGTAACTGCAAAAGCCAAGGGTGCGCGCGAAGCGCACCAGCGTCGCCTCGCTCAGTTCCAGGCGCCGGGCGATCTCACCGGCAGAGAGGAAGGCGCTTTCCTCCTGGTTCTTACGCAGGAAGTTGGCGATCATCTTTTCGCTCTTGGTGAGAGCGTTATATTGGTCACTTACTAATTGAGTGAAATCGATCCCCTTCAGATCTGTTGTTA
Organism: uncultured Anaerolinea sp.; assembly: GCA_964390015.1. Taxonomy (GTDB): domain Bacteria; phylum Chloroflexota; class Anaerolineae; order Anaerolineales; family Anaerolineaceae; genus UBA6107. The sequence goes on from CAYMGO010000056.1 coordinate 2,056, forward strand.
CCATCGTTTTCCTCGATTTCTCCAATTCCTTACTTAATTATCAGGCGCCGTACTTAGCCACACGCCCGGCATTCGCAAGCAACAGAGGCAGGAAATCCACCGCCGGCATGATGCCCAGGCTGCCGCGGGCACAGGCGCGCTCACCGAACTCGGGGATATTATCTTCACGTACATATTTTCCGTACAGCAGGGCTGGTACCGGGTGCCAGCTGTGGGATTTCAATATCGCCGGGGAGGAATGATCACCGGTGATCAAAAATACATCAGGTTTTAGCGCGAGCACGCGCGGGATCTGGGTATCAACATGTTCGATCTCTTTTACCTTGCGGTCGAAATCACCATCCTCACCATGGGTATCAGTCTGCTTGATGTGCAGGTAGAAGAAATCGAACTGGTCCCAGTACTTCTCAAGCGTGGTGAACTCGTCTTCGATGGTCACTCCCTCCACCGGCAGCACGTGCATGCCCACCAGCCTGGAGACACCCTTGTACATGCCGTTCACCGCGATGGCGGCGGCGCGCAGTTTGAAGAGCTCACCATATTGAGGCAGCACTGGCAGTTTATCGAAACCGCGCAGCAGGATCATGTTCCCGTGCTCTTCGTGTGCCAGTAATTCGTGCACTTTTTCAATGTATTGGTTGATGAGCCGCGCCGTTTTTTCTGCTGCCGGTGTGAGCGCAGCTGTTTTTTTTGGCGCAACACCATCTTTTAATGGGTCAGTATCTGTGAGATCCGCAACCAATCCCTCGCCGCGCATGACCAGGGCAAAACGGTGCTCCTTGACCGGTTCAATGTGGATCTGCACGCCTTCGAGCCTGATGGTGTTGAGAATGTGCGCCAGCTTGATGGCTTCAGGTGTCGAGAGCCGCCCTGCCCGCCGGTCGACCAGGATGTCATTTTCATCCACCTTGCAGAAGTTGCCGCGGGCAGCAATATCATCCGGGCCCAGGTCAAGGTCAACCCCCAGCGCTTCCAACGCGCCGCGTCCGATCTCGTGCTCGATTGGGTCAAATCCAAATATTGCCAGGTGCCCGGGGCCACTGCCCACGGCTATACCTGCCCCGGCGGGGCTGGAAAAGCCCAGCGCTGACCTGGCTGCCAATGCGTCCATGTTGGGCTTGTAAGCGGCTTCCAGCTCGGTCTTTCCGCCGTGTTCCTTTGGCAGACCGCCCAACCCGTCCATGATGAGCATGACGATCTTCGTCTCAGCTGGTACGATCAACTTTTTCAGGAACTGGTAATTCATATCCTGGCGCCCCTTCCACTGCCGTAAACCAGCGCGTCGTAAGCCTTTTGGGTTTTATTGTAGTTGCCGTCACGGTCAAGCGCGATGCCTCTGCCAATGCCGGTGACGACCTGACCGATACCGGTCTCTTCCATCAAGTTTTCCAGTTTTTCCAGTAATGCGGGAGCACTGCCGGGTTCGGTACTGCGTCCGTCAAAGATCATGTGCAGGTACACGTTCGCCAGCCCGGCATCCTTCGCCATTTTCAGTACGGCCAGCGGATAATCCATGGCGCCGTGTGAACTCTTTTCAGTGAGCAGCCCGATCAGGTGCAGGCTGGTGCCGCGTACCAATGCGCCGTTGATCGCGCCGCAAATCACTTCGTTAGTGTAGAACGTGCCGTCTTTCATCGCTTTATCCAGGCGCACATCATCCTGCAGAATCACGCGTCCGGCACCGATGTTCATGTGCCCGGCCTCTGAATTGCCTGCCTTGCCGGCTTTGAGGCCCACCGCGTCACCGGAAGCGGCGAGTTGGGAGTGGGGGTACCTGCTTAGCAGACCATCCCAGAACGGGGTGGCGGCGATGGCGATGGGATCCGTTTCAGGGTGATCACTTAATCCCCAGCCATCCAGGATGACCAGCAGCACCCGCCGTTCGCTGCCAAAATTGTGCTGCGGCGCCAGGCTTTCACCGGTCATCTCCGCGGGCTGCGCAATATTGAAGATCTGCAGTAATGTGGGTGCAATATCAGCAAGCTTGCCATCGCGAGGTGCTGCTGCGGCCGGGTTCCCGGGATCAATAATGAAAAGAGGTACCGGGTTGGTGGTATGAGAGACATGAGGTGCGCCATCTTCTGTATACAGCACTTCCAGGTTGCCGTGGTCTGCGGTGATGAGCACTATATACCCCGCCGCAAGCGCTTGATTAACAACCGACTGAAGATGCTCGTCAACATATTCAGCACATTTAATTTTGGCGTCGCGGTTGGAGGTGTGCCCAATGACATCACCGTTGGCAAAGTTGGTGACGATGAGCCGGGTATCCTTCTTGATCGCTTCAACCACTTCGAGGGCTACCTTTTCCAGGCTGAGCTCGGGGTGCTGATCGAATGGCACCCCCTTGAGCGAGGGAACGCGGACATCCTCTTCAAGTGCGTAAGGCTGCCCGTTGCCGCCGTTCATAAAGAAGGTCACGTGCGCGAACTTCTCGGATTCAGAGATGCGCGCCTGCGTCAACCCCGCCCGGCTGACAACCTCGCCCAGGGTGGCTTGCACCCTGGAAGGCGCAAAGGCAACCGGCAGGTCTTTGAATTTATCATGATACAGGGTGAGGATGACGAAGGGCAGGTTCTTGAAGCTTTCGCGCGGAAATTGATCAAGGTTGGGATCGGTGAAAGCTTCGGTCAGTTGGATCTCGCGCTCTCCGCGGCGGCAGCAGAACACAACCGCGTCGCCGTCCTTGATCCTTCCCATTGGGTTACCGGAATCATCCTGAAGGATAATCGGTTCGAGCCCGTAATCGGTCTGGCCTTCTGCATACAGGTCTTTCACCACAGCTGCCAGTGCCGCTCCTCCCCTGGCGTTTTCCCTCTGTCCGAGTGATGTTCCCGTGAGCGCTGTCATGATTATGCCTTATGCCCGTTCCTCAAAGGAAAGTGGTCGAGCAAATCCCACAGGCTGTGAATCACCAGGTCAGGCTGGTGCTCAGCAGGGAGGGGGTCATCTTTTTCAGCCGGGTCAGGTAGGATAATGACCATGCCGAACCCCGCGGTGCGGGTGCCGCTGACATCGCGGGAGAAATTATCACCAACGTAAGCACATTTCCCGGGGGCAACTTCAGCCCTTCGGGCGGCTTCCAGATAAATGGATGGATCTGGTTTTCGCCGCCCGAAGGAAGAGGAGAGAAGGACTGATTTAAAATACCGCTCCAGGTCTTCCGCTACCAGCCAATCAGGAATCTCGCTGGTGGTGATCACGTTACTGATGATGCCAAGCGTGTAACCGCGCGCATGCAGCGCTTTGATCACTTCTTTACAGCCATCAGCCATCACGCGCCGCCCCATGGACTGGCGGAATTGGTAAGTGAGTTCGTGCGCCAGCGGCGCGATACGCTCCGCCGGGAATTCCGGCGCCAGCCAGCGCGTCCACAATTCTTCTTCAGGCGCTTCGACCAGGTGCTCGAAAGCCCACCTGCGGTAGTCTTTATATCGGCGATCAAGCTCTGTGCAGAAAGCTTCGGGGGTTTCCGCCGTTCCGATCAGTGAAACGATCTTCTGACGCGCTTCAGCACGGTACGGCTCCTCCTTGAGGAGGATACGCAGCGTATTGCCGATGTCGAGGAAGATCGCTTCAATATCAGGAGGCATGATCTCAGCCTGGCTTTTGATTACGCGGCGGGAAGATATCCAGCAGCTGTCTGGTTTCCTTGATGGTGTAATCCGGAATATGTTCCCCGGTGGGCGGTTCCTTGGCGAGAGTGGCCGGTTCTTCAAAGAGGATCATCATTCCAAAACCCGCCGCCCTGGTGCCTTCAACGTCGCGCACCGGATTGTCTCCCAGGTAGGCGCATTTGGCTGGATCCACCCCGATGTCGCGCGCAGCCATCCAGTAGATCTCAGGGTTGGGTTTGCGAATGCCCACTTTGGAGGAAAGGATGACTGTTTTAAAGTAACTGGTCACACCGTCACTTTCCATCCAATCCGGGATCTCCGTCTCGGTGATGGTGTTGGCAATGATGCCCAACAGGTAACCGCGCCGGTGCAGCTCGATGATGGTTTCTTTGGCATCAATACGCGGTACACGGCGCCCGTCGCGGTCGCGCCACAGGCGGGTCAGTTTACCGTGCAGTGGAGCGATCTTTTCAGCGGGATAATCCGGTAGTAGATGCTTCGTCCACAAGATCTCCTCAGGTGATTCGAGCAAAGAAGCTTTGGAGGCTTTGCGGTAGGCTTTCCAGCGTGTTTCCAGTTTTTCGAAAAAGGCTTCCTGGGGTTCAGTTGTGCCAACCAACTGCATGAGTTCCCGCATGGCGTTCTGCTGGAAATCCGGTTCTTCCAGCACAATGCGCAGGGTATTCCCTACATCCAGAAAAATGGCTTCGATGTCAAGATTCATGGGCATTTCCTCTCAAGAAGACATTGTAGATAAAGGTTCTGGTGGTACCAGGCAGGTTCTTGCACAGGCCTGGAGGGATTGAAAGTCTTGCATTTCGCGATTTTTTGAAGGATTGCTTACATGCACGATAATACAACATTTTTCTAAAAATTGCAAGTATTCTTGCATTTTGTTATTGACTTTTTTATCATGATTTGCTATGATGTTTGTGCACACGTGTGCGCAAACATGTGAGCGATTCGGAGCGACATGAGCGTCACGATCAAGGATATCGCAAAAAAAGCAGGGGTTTCTCATACTACCGTTTCACGGGCGCTCAATGGCAACCCTGCCATCCCTGAGAAAACCACCGCAATGATCCGCGGCATCGCCGGTGAACTCGGCTACCTGCCAAGCGCTGCCGCCCGCGGGTTGAAGACCAGGCATTCAGGCGTGCTGGGTGTTCTGGTAAGCCGCATCGACAACCCGTATTTTGGCGAGATCATCCAGGGCATCGAAGACGCCATCAGAGACTGCGGCTACAGCACTTTCATTGCTTCCTCCTACCTTGACCCGCTGCATGAAAAGAACATCATCCAGGCCTTCAGCGAGCACCGGGTGGATGGTGTGATCATCGGATCGGTGCCGGTCGAGCGCAGCAATATCTCCCTCCTCAATAAATACGGCATCCCGGCTGTGGTTATCAACAACCAGTGCGCGTGGAACCAGAAGTACGCCATCGCGCATGATGACGAGAACGGCGCCAGGCAGGTCACCCGCCACCTGCTGGACCTCGGTCACCGCCGCATTGCCTACATGGGTAACACGCGCGCACCGCGTATCAATGAAAACCGCCTGCGTGGATTCCAGGAAGAGGTGAGGGCCGCCGGTCTGGGAATCGAAAACCAGCCTGTGCTCACACAGGAGGGCGGCGAAATAGAGAACGGCGTGGCTGGCATGACCGCCCTGCTCAACAGCGGCAAAGACTTCACCGCTCTCTTCTGTTTCAACGACCTTATGGCCATTGGCGCCTTGAGCGTGCTGCAGCAAAACAAGCTGTGCGTCCCTGCGGACGTATCCGTGGCCGGCTTCGACAACATCCCCTACTCAGCTTACACCAACCCAGCTTTAACCACGTTCGACCAGCCTAAACGTTCGATCGGCGCTGAAGCTGCCAGCATGCTGCTGGAACTGATCAAATCCTCATCCGCGACAGGCAATCACCGTAAGCCAATTGCAAAGTTGATGCGTGGCGAGCTGCTCATCAGAAAATCAACCGCTAAATGTTTAAAGGAGTGAATAGTGAAATCCGTAGAATCCCCATTACTGGTCAAACCCGACCTCACCCGAAGTGAATACATCGATATCACCCCGCAAAGTGCCGGTTGGGAGCATCTCTCTTTCCGCGCTGTAAGACTCAGCAAAGGCGAGACATGGCGCTTCAACACTGAAGGCAACGAACTTGCGCTGATCCTCCTTGGCGGCACCGTGGACGTGACTTCGAACAAGGGCGATTGGCGCGCCATCGGCAGCCGTGCGGATGTGTTCCACGGTATGCCCACAACCCTCTACCTCTCCCGGAACACGGATTTTACCGTCGCAGCCAATTACGGCGAGGTTGATTTTGCCTGTGGTTGGGCAGCCGCCACCAGAGACTTCCCTGCCCGCCTGGTTAAACCTGAGGAGGTCAATATCGAGCTGCGCGGCGGTGAGAACGCTTCTCGCCAGATCAACCAGATGATGCCCCCAGGGTTCCAGTGCGAACGCCTGGTGGTTGTGGAAGTGTACACACCACCCGGCAACTGGAGTTCCTACCCGCCGCACAAGCACGATGTGCGCCGCGTGGACGCCAGCGGCAACCTGCTGGAAGCAGACCTGGAAGAAGTGTACTTCTACAAGATCGACAGGCCGGAAGGCTACGCCTACCAGCGCTGCTATACCGATGACCGGCGCATTGATGAGATCATGCTGGTGCAGAATGATCACCTGGTGCTTTCGCCGGAAGGTTACCACCCGGTGGTGGCAGCCCACGGTTACACCGCCTATTACCTCAATATCCTTGCCGGCTCTGATCAATCACTGGCGAGCGCTGATGATCCGGCATACGCCTGGATCAAAGACACCTGGAAGAGCAAGGATCCGCGCCTTCCGATCGTAAACCTATCCATGAACCAAATCCAAAGGAGTGAAAAATGACCGCCTACAAGAGCAAATTGCACGAAACCGTTTCGACCACACCCACCGATTATTGGAACGACTCCTGCTCCATCCAGGAATTGACTTACGCCATCGATAACGGAGCGATCGGCGCAACCACCAACCCAACGATCGTGGTGAACGTGCTCAATAAGGAGATGGACCTGTGGGAGGAGCGCATCCACCAGATCATCACAGAAAATCCAACGTGGTCTGAAGAGGAGATTACCTGGAAGTTGATCGAAGAAATGGCCGTTCGTGGCGCCGAGCTGCTCAAGCCCGCCTTTGATCGCGAGAAAGGCAAGAAAGGCCGGCTCTCCATCCAGACCAACCCGCAGCTTTACCGCAATGCGACTGGCATCACTGAACACGCCATCCACTTTAATTCCCTGGCGCCCAACATGCAGGTCAAAGCGCCGGTCACCAGCGCTGGCATCAAGGCAATCGAGGAAGCCACATACCACGGAGTCTCCATCAACGCCACAGTGTGCTTCACCGTTCCCCAGGCACTGGCCGTAGCCGAAGCCATGGAGCGGGGATTGAACCGCCGAACCGCTGAAGGGAAACCCATCGCAGAAATGTCACCGGTGTGCACCATTATGGTCGGGCGCACTGATGACTGGATGAAAGTTGTTGCGAAGAAGAACACCATTAGCATTGATCCATCCTGCCTCGATTGGGCGGGTATCGCCTGTCTAAAACGGGCGTACGGGATCTTCAAAGAAAAGGGGTACCGCGCCAGGCTGCTGGCGGCGGCGTACCGCCACCTGGGTCACTGGTCCGAATTCATCGGCGGCGATATCATCCTCACTATCCCCTACGAATGGCAGCTCAAGATCAACGCCAGCGACATCGAAGTACGCCCGCGCATGGCCGACCCGGTCGATCCCGCCATCATTGACGCGTTGTACACAAAGATCCCTGAATTCCGCAAAGCCTACGAACCGGATGGTTTGACCATTGAGCAATTCGATACTTACGGTGCCACCGTCAGAACGCTGCGCGGCTTCATAGGTTCGTATCACGAATTGCAGGGTGTGGTGCGCGATTTCATGCTTCCCAACCCTGACCTGTAAACCAGGCGACTGGAGAGAACTTATGACGTCCACCATCCGACTCACCATGGCGCAAGCCCTCATCCGCTTCCTCAAGAATCAGTACATCGAGCGGGATGGGGTTGAAACGCCTTTCTTTGCAGGCGTGCTGGGCATTTTCGGCCACGGCAACGTCGCCGGAATCGGCCAGGCGCTGCAGGAAAATCCAGATTTTCGCTACATCATGGTGCGCAACGAGCAATCGGCGGTGCACATCGCCAGCGGTTTCACCAAGATGAAGAACCGCCTGCAGGCCTTCGCCTGCACCTCGTCCATCGGCCCCGGAGCCACCAACATGATCACCGGGGCAGCACTGGCCACTATTAACCGCCTGCCCGTGCTGCTGCTGCCCGGAGACATCTTCGCGCGCCGCAACGTGGCGCCCGTTCTCCAGCAGGTGGAATCCCCCAACACGCAGGACATCAGTGTGAATGACTGTTTCAAACCGGTTTCCAGGTATTGGGACCGCATCACCCGGCCCGACCAGCTGATCACCACCCTGCCCGAGGCCATGCGCGTGCTCACCTCACCTTCCGATACCGGTGCGGTGACCCTCTCGCTGCCGCAGGACGTGCAGGCAGAAGCCTACGATTATCCTGAGGAATTGTTCCGCAAACGGATATGGCCAATCGCACGCCCACTGGCTGACCGTGTGCTGCTCAAACGCGCGGTCGAAATGATCCGCTTCGCGAAACGTCCGCTCATCGTTTCCGGCGGTGGTGTGTTGTTCAGCGGTGCCTGCGCGGCTCTCGACGCTTTTGCCAATAATACCGGCATCCCCGTAGGTGAAACGCAGGCTGGCAAGGGGTCACTGGCCTACAACCACCCGCAGTGCCTGGGCGCCATCGGCGCAACCGGAACGCTGCCCGCCAACCGCATTGCACACAACGCCGACCTGGTCATTGGTATCGGCACGCGCTATTCTGATTTCACCACTGCCTCCAAGACGGCTTTCCAGAACCCGGCGGTGAGGTTTATCAACATCAACCTGTTCGAGATGGACGCCTTCAAACACTCCGGGTTGGCGCTCACCGCTGACGCGCGCGCCACTATCGAAGAATTGACCGCGGCGCTCACGAACTACACCGTCCCCGCGGGTTACGCTGCCGAGGTCGCTGACCTCAAGCAGCAGTGGGAAGCTGAAACCGAGCGCCTGTACCACCTCAACCACCAACCCCTGCCCGGGCAGAGCGAGATCATCGGCGCCATCTGGGAGACCATTGGCCCGCGCGATGTGATGATGTCGGCCGCGGGCAGCCAGCCTGGAGACCTGCACAAGCTGTGGCGCACTCACACCCCAAATTCCTACCACATGGAATATGGCTACTCGTGCATGGGCTACGAGATTCCCGCGTCCTTAGGTGTAAAGATGGCAGACCCTGAGCGCGAAGTGTACGTGTGGGTGGGAGACGGCACCTACCTGATGAATCCAACCGAGATTCTCACCGCCGTGCAGGAAGGGCTCAAAGTGACCATCATCGTGGTGGATAATTCCGGCTTCGGTTCGATCGGTGGGCTGAGCGCCTCACTGGGTAGCGACGGTTTCGGCACACGCTTCAGGCAGCGCGACCCGCAGAGCGGCCAGCTTAACGGCACGCCACTGGTGGTGGATTTCGCCGCCAACGCCGCCAGCCTGGGCGCGGAGGTGTTCACCCCCGGTTCCGTCGCCGAATTCCGGGCTGTGCTTGAAGCCACAAAAGCGCTGGACCACACCTCGGTCATTGTGGTAAAAACCGACCGCGAGGTCCGGGTACCCGGGTATGAATCTTGGTGGGATGTGGCCGTGGCGGAGGTTTCGACAATGCCCGAAGTACAGGCTGCCCGCGAGGAGTATGTAATCCACCGGAAGGACGAAAAGTACTTTCTCTAATCCACATATTCGATTGAAGAGGTGAAACATGGCAGTTAAGATCGGTTTGATCGGCGCCGGCAGAATGGGCAGGGTTTACGCCAGCACACTGGCCTTCTCGGTAGCAGAAGTTGACCTGGTAGCGGTAGCGGACCCTGATGCCGCCTCCCTGGCAGAAGTTTCTGCCCGCTACCACATCCCCGGATCCTTCTCGGATTATCACGCGCTGCTGGACAGCAAGGATATAGAAGCCGTCGTGGTGGCATCTCCCACCGGTACACATGCTGAAGTGATCCGCGCTGCCGCCCAGGCGGGCAAGCACATCTTCAGCGAAAAACCACTTTCGCAGGATCTCAATGCCTGTGATGAAGCGCTGGCTGCGGTGAAGCAGGCCGGCGTCAAACTGCAGATGGGTTTTATGCGCCGCTTTGATGCCCCCTACGCCGCCGCAAAACAGAAAATAGGGGAAGGCATCATCGGCACACCGGTGATGTTCAAATCCACCAGCCGCGATCCAAAACGCACCAGCCTGGAATTCGCCAAACGGGAGAACAGCGGCGGATTGATCATGGACATGGGCGTGCACGATTTTGACCTGGCGCGCTGGCTGATGGGCAGCGAAGTCACCCGCGTACACAGCGAAGGCGCCTGCCTGGCCTTCCCGGAACTAAAGGACGTGGGGGATATCGACAACGTCGTCATCAACCTGCGCTTCGCCAGTGACGCCATAGGCAACATCGACATGAGCCGCAATGCCGTGTACGGTTACGACATCCGCACAGAGGTGCTGGGAACCGATGGCAGCCTGTGGATCGGCTACCTGCAGCAGACACCGACCCTGGTGCTCACCCGCTCCGGGGTAACGCACGACACGGTGCCGTACTTCATGGAGCGCTTCGGCGCGGCTTACGCCGAACAGGTGCGCGTTTTTGTGCGCCATATTCTCGAAGATACCCAACCTGACGTGACCGGGGAAGACGCGCGCGCCGCTACCGCCATTGGCATCGCCGCAACTCTCTCGCTGGATGAAGAGCGCCCGGTGCTGGTAAGTGAAATAGATAGGTAAGTCATTCTCAAAATTAATATGGAGGAAGCATGATCAGAATTGCGAACGCGCCGTGCAGCTGGGGAGCGCTGGAGTTCGACCTTGAGGGCAAGGCCGCCGGGTACGAGCTGGTGCTGGATGAAATGCAGCAGATCGGGTATGCGGGAACCGAGCTGGGTGACTGGGGTTTCATGCCCACTGATCCAGTCAAACTGAAGGAGGAATTAAAGAAACGCGAGCTGGTGCTGCTGGGGGCTTTCGTGCCTGTGGCACTCAAAGATGCCAGTACCCACCAGGCAGGTATTGAAGCCGCGCTCAAGGTCGCCAGGCTGCTGGCCGCTGTGGAAGGTACTTCCCCGTTCATCGTGCTGGCGGATGACAACGGCAAGGTGCCCGTGCGCACGCAAAACGCCGGTCGGGTAAAACCCGAGATGGGCTTGAGCGACGTTGAGTGGCAAATATTCGCCGAGGGCACTGAGAAGGTCGCCGCGGCAGTGAAGGCTGAGGCGGGCTTGCGGTTGGTCTTCCACCATCACTGCGCCGGGTACGTAGAAACTCCCACCGAGATCGACAAACTCTTCGCGCTCACCGACCCTAAGCTGGTTGGATTGTGCCTGGATACCGGGCATTACCAGTTCGGCGGCGGCGATCCGCTTTCATTTTTACAGAAGAACGCCGGGCGGGTATGGCACATGCACTTCAAGGATTGCCACCCGGGTATCGCTGAACAGGCGCGGGTTGAAGGCTGGGACTATTTCAAATCGGTAGAGAAGGGCGTTTTTTGTGAACTTGGCAAAGGTGCCGTTGATTTCTCGGCGGTCAAGGCCGAACTTGAGCGCCAGGGATTCGACGGCTGGATCGTGGTGGAGCAGGATGTGCTCCCGGGCATGGGAAGCCCCTACCAATCTGCCCTGAGAAATCGTGAATACCTCAAATCCATCGGGTTTAATTGATCAAGGAGAAAAATGAGCGATCAAATTATTAGAGTAGGTGTTATTGGAGCTGGACGCATCGGCAAGATCCACGCGGAGAACCTGGCTACACGAGTACCGGGTGTGGTGGTGGCTGCCATCGCGGATGTCAACCTGAAAGCAGCACAGGAGCTGGCGGAGAAACTGCACGTCGAAAATGCCTACTCCGATTACAAGAAGATCATAGATGACAGGTCGATCACCGCGGTGGCCATCTGCTCCTCCACTGATACCCACGCAGACCTGATCATCGAAGCCGCCAACGCTGGCAAGCACATTTTCTGCGAAAAGCCGGTCGATCACAGCCTGGCCAAAATCGACAAGGCCATTGAAGCGGTCAAAAAAGCCGGTGTGCAGTGCCAGATTGGCTTCAATCGGCGTTTCGACCCGAACTTCAAGAAACTGCGCGACCTGGTTCGGGATGGCAAAATAGGTGACCTGCACCTGCTGCGCATCACCAGCCGCGATCCGGCGCCCCCGCCCGCTGAGTACGTGAAGGTCTCGGGCGGCATGTTCCTGGATATGACCATCCACGACTTTGACATGGCGCGCTACCTCTCCGGCAGCGAGGTGGAGGAAGTGTACGCCGCGGGTGGGGTAATGGTCGACCCGGCCATCGGGGCGGCGGGTGATATCGACACCGCCATCATCACCCTCAAGTTTGCCAACGGCGCCATCGGCACAATCGACAACAGCCGCAAGGCGGTTTACGGCTATGACCAGCGCGCCGAGGTCTTCGGTTCCGGCGGGATGGCCGCCACTGCCAACAACACCCCCAACACCAGTGTGTACAGCAACGCCGACGGCGTGACATCTGAGAAACCGTTATACTTCTTCCTGGAACGCTACATGGAATCCTTTGTGGCGGAAATGCGCGATTTCATCAGCGCCGTGCGCGATGGTACATCCACACCCGTGAACGTGCTTGATGGGCGCAAACCCGTGGTCATTGCCATGGCAGCCAAAAAATCGCTGCTGGAAAACCGCCCGATTAAATTATCCGAGATCGAATAAGCAGCTTCCTAATAAAGTAAAGGCCCGGGGTGCAATAACGCTCCCGGGCCTTTCCATTCAATCTTTTGGATGTGTGTCGATCATTTCCCGGTAACATCCAGGAAGGTAGAGACCCACACCAGCGGCGCGTTCCAGTTGATGGCCACTTCGTTGGTCGAAAAGGATTCGATATCATCCAGGTAACGTTTCGCTGGTGCCAGGTTCATCAGCAAAGCTTCCTGCTCTGGCGGATCGCTCGGATAGAAATTCGGCCCGCCGGCAAGCGCCCCGGGT
>CAYMGO010000057.1:0-4833 GCA_964390015.1 uncultured Anaerolinea sp.
CACGCGGAGGGGAAATGGGACGCAGCAGCGGTTCGCTGGCGTGCAGGTCTTCGGCATACTTGGCGCACATCAGGCAGAAATCAAACTGCGCCAACGCAGTGACGCTGCCGCTGATGGCTTCGGTTTCAGCGCCAACCTTGCCCGAGAGATCCGCCAGGATGCGGCGCACCTCGTCGCGCTCCTGCAGCTGAAGCTCATGCCAGCGGTTGTTAAGCTCCACCACCGCCAACGGTTCCACAAATAAGGTGGCGCCGGAGGAGGACTGGTCATGCACGATCGCTTTGAACCTGCCCTTAAACTCCGCCCTGAGGGGGATGACGTAACGCCCGTTGCGCTGGGTGATGATTGGTTCCTGCAGCATCGGAACGGTGTGAGCGTCACCGATCATGCGCTCTAGGCGTGAAAGCAGCCGGTCGTGTGAGATCTTGATCTCTGAGCGGATCGAGCTGAGTTTGGCAGAGGCGTTATCCAGAACCTCGGCGCGGTCTGAAATGCAGCGCGAAATGGCTTCGATAATGCCCGGTGGTGGTGGAAAAAGAGCAGCGATCTCTGCCAGGTGCGGCGCACGTTCTTTGAATTTTTCAAAGTGACGGGCGAGATCGCGCGAGGCCATGAGGGTGCCGCTGACCGAGAGCAGTTCCGATTCAGTGAGCACGCCGCCGCGGCTGGCAAGATCAGCCAGAGGCCGGATATCGTGAGAACCGCCCACGCTGATATCGGCCTTTAGGCTGAGCAGCAGGCGCGCTTCGCTGGTGAGAGCCTGCCTTTCCAGCGCTTCCTTGAGGGACGGAGCGGGTTTCAAGACCCGCGCCAGGTCAGCAGAGGCGCTAAAAGCGGCGTAATCCACCAGTTTTTCGATCACCCGTGGAAATTCGAGGGTGTTGATGGTTTTCTCATCCATATGGAGCGAGTTTACCATATCTTGCCTGTTGGAGCGCGCGGCGCGGGTTGAAATCCGCAGCGGTGTGGCTATAATGAATGAGGAGTGATCAATGAAACCGTATGAACTTTTGGATGTGTTGACCCGCCCGGGAGACCTGGTGGAAACGCTGCAGGATGGTAGTTTGCGCTGCCTGGCGTGCGCCCACCGCTGCCTGCTAAACCCCGGTCGCCGCGGCATTTGCGGTGTGCGTTTCAACGCTGAGGGTGTGTTGATGGTGCCTGAGGGATACGTGGCCGGAGCGCAGATCGACCCGATCGAGAAGAAACCATTCAATCATTTCCTCCCCGGCAGTGAAGTACTGACCTTCGGTATGTTGGGATGCAACTTCCACTGCCGCTTCTGTCAGAACTGGCTCTCGTCGCAGGCGCTGCGCGACCCTGACGCCGGCAGTTCGGCTCATTCGATCAGGAGGATCTCAGCCGAGCGGCTGGTGGCGTACGCAATCGAGAACGGCGCGCGGGCGATCGCTTCTTCCTACAATGAACCGCTCATATCCACCGAGTGGGCGGTGGAGGTGTTTAAACTGGCCAAACACAACGGGCTCAAGACCGCTTACGTCTCCAACGGTTATGCCACACCCGAGGTGCTGGATTACCTTGCGCCCTGGCTGGACGGCTACAAGGTGGACCTGAAAAGCATGCGCGACAGCGAGTACAGGAAGATGGGCGGAACGCTGCAGCCGGTGCTGGATACCATCAGGCGGGTGAAGGAGATGGGTCTGTGGCTGGAGGTGGTGACGCTGGTCATCCCCGGGATGAACGATTCTTCAGATGAGTTATGGGAGGCAGGGCGCTTTCTGACTTCCATCTCAAACGAGATTCCCTGGCATGTTACTGCTTATCGCCCGGAATATAAGGAAGACGCGCCTCCCACCCTCGCAGCAACGCTGCAGCGCGCTGCTGAGATCGGCCAGGAGGCCGGACTGCGTTACGTGTACGCCGGTAACCTGCCGGGACAGGTGGGTTCGCTGGAAGACACGACCTGCCCGCATTGCAATAGAACAGTGATCATCAGGCGCGGCTACCTGCTCGGCGCGTATCATATCTCCGCAGATGGGAAGTGCGCCTTTTGCGGTCAACCCATCGCCGGCGTGTGGGATGCTGGTGCTGAAATAAGCAGGGGGCGCGGTTACCCGCGGGGCACCACTTGAGTTTTCAGAATTATTAAGTCGGGAAAATCCTAAAATCAGACAGAACCCGGGAACTTTTTTGGGGGTTATACGTATTAAATGGTAGCTGCGATACACATGCAGAGAGATAGCTATTGTTGATCAAAGGAGTGAAACAGGAAGGTAAGTGGAGGTGTGCTATGGCGATTATCGTTTATTTGGTGATTGGTTTTTTCGGGCTGATGTTCCTGGCCTTCAGTCTGCTTGGGCTTGATTCCTCGCTCAAGTAAGGCAACCCCCAACCTCCTTCCTGCTGATCACAATTGAACGCCTCCCAATCGGGAGGCGTTTTTTCAAAGTTGAGCCATCAGTTTAAAGATATGGTCGATGTGATCGATCTCGTGCCAGGTAGCGCGGCGCAGCAGTTTACGGGGCGACCAGAATTCCCCACCCACGCCAAGCACCGTGGTGATACCCTCCAGTGTTGGTAAAACGGTTTCAAGCTGCTGGCGTACCGTGAGCAGGCGTTCAAACACCTCTTCGGGCAGTTCGTGATCGATCTTCCCAGCCAGACCCAGGCGGTCAAGGTACCAGAACTCGGCGTTGGCGATATGGCGCAGCACCCCGGCAATGCTCCAACGCTCATTCTCCAATCTACAATCCATCTGGTCAGGCATCAGCCCCGAAACCAGTTCGAGCACATCCTCCCGGCTCCAACGCAGGGTCAGCAACCCCCGGCGGATGTCTTCAGCGGTGAGCGGCTTCCAATCGTGGCGGAACCAGCTGTTCACTTCGTAACCTTCGTTTGAAAGATCGTAATCCCGGTTGATGGTGAAGACGTCAAAACTTTCCTCCAGGTGGATATCGAAATCGCCCAGGTCCTTCATCCATGAGCCGGGCAAATGGCTGTCAACCCATTCTTTGTAACGCAGTAGCGCCTGCGGTGCGCGGATGATGGCCTCGCTGCCCTCTGCGCCGTAAGCAAAACATCCCGGGTAATCCAACATCCAGGCGAGGGACCTGCCCTCGATGTTGTTTTCCATGCCGATCTTGATACGCATGATTCCCTCCAAACGCGATTATAGCATGCCGGGTTACCCTGTGGTTCTATGGCGCGGGAACTTGTAGTATGATAAATGCGTCTTACACCGGAATACTCTTGATGAGAGGTGCGCCTTGGCATTGAACCAGAATGGTAACAACACGAAGCGACAGGCTTTACACACGGGATGGATCTTCCCGCTGTTCACCCGACCGGCGCGCACAACGGCCGCCATAGTTGCCCAGGAGAAGTCAGTATGGTTAACTCCGCTGCTGATCCTCACGGTGCTGGTGCTGCTGGCGGTGGTCATTGGTGCACCCATCAAACGCAACGTCATCCAGATGGGCAGCGAGCTGCCGCCTGATTTCCAGTATTATTCCCCCGAGATGCAGGAGCAATTCTTTACCGCGCAGGCGAAGCAGACCTCACCGTTGTTCCTGTATGTGTTTCCTTTAATATCCGGGCTGTTGAAGATCTGGGTGCCCTGGTTCCTTCTCAGCATCCTGATGTACCTTAGCCTCACACTGGCAGGCAGCCGCGCCGGCAGTATCAAATCGTACAACCTGGTAGCCTGGTCAATGCTGCCCTTCGCTTTGCGTTCCATTGTGCAGTTGCTGGCGATGCTGTTCAGTAAAACGGTGGTGAACGCACCCGGGCTTTCAGGATTCATCGATAGTGAAGCGGCAGGTATTAGCGCCTACTTCAGGGGCATTCTTGGGTTTATCGATATCTATTTCATCTTCCATGTTGTCCTGCTGCTCATCGGGTCGATACCGCTTTCAGGGCTGTCACGTTCCAAAGCCTGGATCGCGACTGCGGTATCTGTCCTCATCGTGCTGCTGCTGATGGCCATTCCCGGGCTGCTCTCATCTGCCCTGGGCGGGTTGTCGCTGGGCGGTGGGTTTTACTTCTAGTTTATGCGATGGATGTGATGACCGAATCTGCTTTTGTGCGCACGCGGGATCTCACCAAAATCTTTACTATGGGTGAGACCACCGTTACTGCGCTGGATGGCGTTTCGCTGGATATCCAGCCGCAGTCTTTCACGGTGGTGATGGGTCCATCCGGTTCGGGTAAGAGCACGCTGTTGTACCTGCTGGGCGGCCTGGATTGGCCGACCTCCGGTAACATCAACATCGGAGAAGACGAGATCGAAAAGATGGACGAGAACATGCTGGCGGAATTCAGGCGCAACCGGGTGGGGTTCATTTTTCAATCCTTTAACCTGATCCCCTCCATGCCGGCGGAGGAAAACGTGGGTTTCCCTTTGCGCTTCTCCGGGGTGTCTCGATTACAACGCCGAATCCGCTCGCAGGAGATACTGGAAAAGGTAGGGTTGAGCGACCGCGCCAACCACAAACCCACCGAACTCTCGGGCGGGCAGCAGCAGCGGGTGGCCATTGCGCGGGCGCTGATCAATGACCCGCCGCTGATCCTGGCGGATGAACCTACCGGCAACCTCGACAGCCAAAGCGGTTACGCCATCATGAAGCTGCTTTCGCGCCTCCACCAGGCGGGCAAGACGGTGATCGTGGTAACCCACGACCCGCGCATGCGCCAGTTCGCCACTGATATGCTTTACCTGCTGGATGGCCGGGTGGTATCTGAAGAAGATTACCGTAAAGCCACAGAGGAAATGACACAAACCATAGAAGAACAGGAAGAAGTAATATGAACAGGTCAATCAGGAAGGCCCCATTGCTTTTCTTTATCCTGGTTTTCGTCGCCGGGATGATCACT
>CAYMGO010000057.1:4933-11551 GCA_964390015.1 uncultured Anaerolinea sp.
CTTCAACTTAAAACCACCGTTGTGCTGCCCAAACCCACCAAAGCCCCCGCGCCGACCGCCGTCCCCGGTCGGCCGCTGGTGACCATCGCCTCTTACTCCGTGGGTGATAAGCCATTGTACGCCGGTAATGAAATGAACCTGCAGGTGGTGCTGGGCAACAACGGCAAGGTGAGCGCCGAAAACATTATTGTCACTTTCGACGGCGCTGATTTTTACCCGCGCGAGAGCGGTGGTGTGCGCACCACCGGCACGCTCCCCCCGGGAGATACGAATACCATCAACCAGAAGTTCCTCATCGGTGACGCGCTGGCCTGGGCAAACGTGGCCAGCATCAAGGCAAATGTGAATTACACAGACGCGCTCGGCACCCCTTATTCCGAAAGCTTCACGATCTCTGTCGTCATCGCTGAGCCGTCTTCATCGGGATATTCCGCCACGGCGACCCCCAACATACCGCAGCGCCCGCAGCTGGTAGTGACTGGTTACAGCACGGATGTTGACCCGCTGCAGCCCGGTTCCATTTTCGAATTGAAGCTGGACGTCAAAAACCTCGGCATGGCAGATGCTAAAGCCGTGACGGCTGTGATTGGTGGCGGGGCAGTTGCCAGCGATGATCTGGGCACGCCGCAGCCGGGGGGTATCTCCGGTGGGGGCAGCGACCTGACGACTTTCGCGCCGCTGGGCAGCTCCAACGTGATCTTTGTCGGTGATATCAATAAGGACGTGATCGCTTCGGTAAGCCAGAAGCTGGTGGTGAACGTTACTGCCCAGCCGGGGGCTTACCCGCTCAAGTTATCCTTTGTCTACAACGATGCCAAGGGCAACCGCCTGGTGGATGACCAGATCATCACCCTGCTGGTATATTCGCTGCCACAGGTGGAAGTTAGCTTCTACCGTGACGCCGGGATGTTCACCGCGGGGATGGAGAACATGCTGCCGCTGCAGGTAACGAACCTGGGCAAGAAGACCTACGTGCTGGGGAACATGAAAGTGACCGCGGAGAACGCCGATCTCTTCAACAACGTGCTGCTCATCGGTGCACTTGACCCCGGCGGATACTATACCCTGGATGCAAGCCTGATGCCTTACCAGGAAGGACCGCTTGAATTGAAAGTTGTCATCAATTACACGGATGACTTCAACCAGCCGCGCTTCATTGAACAGGTTATACCCATTGAAATCCAACCCGCCATGGAGGTGCCCCCTGATATGGGCGAGGGCGGTATGCCGGATGGTGAAGGGATCATTGAACCCACCCCTGAGACCTTCTGGCAGAAGGTGGCGAGGTTCTTCAAAGGACTCTTCGGGTTGGACAGCGGTATTAAGCAGCCGGTTGAGCAATTTCCGGTAGAGGAAATTCCATCAGAGGAATTCATTCCTGTACCCGCTATCCCCAAGGGATAGCTTCGGGGAGTCATGATGCGCTTCATTGATCTTGTCAGCCTGATCATCTATAACCTTGGCAGACGCAAGGGCAGGGTACTGCTCACGGCCGTGGGCGTGGTGATCGGTACCGCCGCGGTGGTGGTGCTGGTTTCGCTGGCGGTGGGGCTGCAGAAGAACGCCACTGAACAATTGTGGGGTATCAGCGACCTCACCAGCATCGAGGTGTACCCCGGATACCAGGAAGTGATGGCGGTGGAGTCAAAGGGCGGCGGCGGAGTCGCGATGTATGGTGGTGATTCGGGGGTGAAAATGCTCACCACCGCAGCCGTCAGAGAAATATCCGCCATTCCCGGAATTCGCCAGGTCATTATTCATGATTATATGCAGGCTGGCGCCGAGATCTATTTCGGCAAACTCATGTCCTGGGGAAATATCATGGGGGTTAACGTGGATGACCTGGCGGATATGGGCTTGACCGCAGCACGAGGCACCACGGAACTGGCAAAGGGAACGATGGTGATTGGTTCCTGGGTGCCGCAAAATTTCTATGACCCCAAACCCCGACCGGGAGAGGAAATGATCGAACCGCCCGATCTGCTTGACCAGACGATCCGCATGGTCCTTATTAAGTGGACGCAGGACGGCACAGAGGTCAGGCGAACGTACAATGTGCGCATTGTCGGCATCCTTGAAGAGACACGCGGTATGGCGGATGGCAACATGTACATGCGCCTGGATGATGTGACTGTTTTTAATGAATGGGCGCGTGGAACACGCATCAACCGCGATAAGGAAGGCTACAGCATGCTTATCGTCAAAGCAGAAGATCCGGAGGTTGTGCTGGATGTGGCTGACCAGATCAACGCGCTCGGTTACATGGCCAACACGCCGCAATCCTACCTGGAGGGGGTCAATTCCTTCTTTCTGGTCCTGCAGATCATCTTCGGGGGTGTAGGTGCCATCGCACTGCTGGTGGCAGCCATTGGCATTGCCAACACCATGGCCATGGCCATCCTGGAACGCACCCGCGAGATCGGCTTGATGAAGGCTGTGGGCGCCACCAACCGCGATGTGCTCAGCATTTTTTTGGGGGAAGCTGCCGGCATCGGTTTTGTGGGCGGGCTGGGTGGCGTGGCGCTCGGCTGGGGAGCCAGCGCAATACTTAATGTGGTCGCGCTTTCATATTTTGCCAGCCAGGCGGCCTCGGGAGGGGGAGGTCTGCCAACTGCTGCAGCCTCAACGCCTTTCTGGCTGCCGATCTTTGCGCTGGTGTTTGCTACGGTAATTGGCCTGCTCTCAGGGTTGTACCCGGCGCTGCGTGCAGCCACACTGGTGCCGGTGAACGCGCTCAAGTATGAGTAAGCTGGAGTGCGAGTGAAATTCAGGCCTGACAACAAAGTGTTCACCCGCCTTTACCGGCGTTTCTTGTACCGCTTCGCCGGCGGTGTGGTACTGTTGCTCACCACCACCGGGCGGCGCAGCGGCAGACCGCACACGGTGGGGCTGCAGTATGAATTCATTGACGGCGCCTACTGGGTGGGGGCAGCGGACGGTCCGCGAGCCGATTGGTACCGCAACATATTGATCAACCCGCAGGTGGAAGTGCAGGCTGGAAAAACGAGGTTGCGCGCAACTGCCGCTGTGGTGGATGATCCGCAGCGTGTGGCGGCATACCTGGCTTACCGCCTGGAAAAGAGACCGCTCATGCTGCGCCTGATCCTGCGCCTGGATGGCGTGCGCGGGCGTATCACACCGCAAACAATAAGTGAATATGCCCCGCGGGTGCGCGCGGTGGTCATCACACCTGCCATCCGCCGGTAATCTCTTCCCCAAGGCGGAGCCCGCCTGCATTTCAGCGTATAATAATCGGGAAACACAGCCTTAAAGTATGGAGGACGCATTGTGGAATCACGCGTTGTAAGAGCTCCCCGCGGGAGCGCGCTTACCTGCAGGAACTGGCAGATAGAAGCTGCCTATCGCATGATCCAGAACAACCTCGACCCCGAGGTGGCGGAGCGCCCCCAGGACCTGGTGGTATACGGTGGGCGTGGGC
The DNA here is from genome assembly GCA_964390015.1 of uncultured Anaerolinea sp. Classification (GTDB taxonomy): domain Bacteria; phylum Chloroflexota; class Anaerolineae; order Anaerolineales; family Anaerolineaceae; genus UBA6107. Next base: position 8,373 of record CAYMGO010000057.1, read on the forward strand.
AGGCGGCGCGCAACTGGGAATCCTTTGACGCCATCCTCAAAGCACTGCGCGACCTGGCGCCGGATGAAACTCTGCTGGTGCAATCCGGCAAACCGGTGGCAGTATTCAAAAGCCATGCCGACGCGCCGCGGGTGCTGATCGCAAACTCCAACCTGGTGCCGCACTGGGCCACACAGGAGCATTTTGACCAGCTGGCTGCAAAGGGGCTCATCATGTACGGGCAGATGACAGCTGGATCATGGATATACATCGGCACCCAGGGGATTTTGCAGGGAACTTACGAAACCCTCGGGTCGCTGGCACAGCAGAAAGGCTGGTCATCGCTGCGCGGCAGGTTCGTGCTCACTGCCGGGCTGGGGGGCATGGGCGGTGCGCAACCGCTGGCGATCACCATGAACGAAGGAGTGGGTCTATGCGTTGAGGTTGACCCGGAACGTGCGCGCCGACGCCTGGAGACAGGTTACGTGGACGTGGTGGTCGATACCCTGGAAGAAGCCATGACCCTGGTCGAAGAAGCCTGCCAGCGCGAGGAACCGCGTTCCATCGCGGTTATCGGTAACGCTGCTGAGATCTACCCTGAGCTGGTGCTGCGTGGTGTGACGCCTGATGTGGTCACCGACCAGACGCCGGCGCACGACGTGATGAGCTACATACCCGGGGGGTTAACGCTGGAAGCAGCGGATCAATTGCGCGCCAGCGACCCCGGGGAGTACGCCCGGCTTTCACTTAATTCCATGTCGGCGCACATTCGCGCCATGCTGGATTTCCAGCGCAAAGGCGCCGAAGTGTTCGATTACGGTAACAACCTGCGCCAGCGCGCATTCGATAACGGCGTCAAAGACGCCTTCAACTTCCCCGGGTTTGTGCCGGCTTACATCCGACCGCTGTTTTGCGAGGGGAAGGGACCTTTCAGGTGGGTAGCGCTTTCAGGCGACCCCGAGGATATCTACCGCACGGATGAAGCCATCCTCGAACTCTTCCCGCGGGATGAGCACCTCAAGCGCTGGATTACAATGGCACGAGAACGCGTGCACTTCCAGGGGCTGCCCTCGCGCATCTGTTGGCTGGGATACGGCGAAAGGGCAAAGGCGGGATTGAAATTTAATGAGATGGTTGCCAGCGGTGTGCTGAAGGCTCCCATTGTCATCGGACGGGACCACCTGGACGCGGGTTCGGTGGCCTCACCCAACCGCGAGACAGAAGGGATGCGCGATGGTTCTGATGCCATCAGCGACTGGCCGATCCTCAACGCGCTCATCAACGCGGCGGGAGGCGCCACCTGGGTTTCCTTCCATCACGGCGGGGGGGTGGGTATTGGCTTCAGCCAGCATGCGGGTATGGTGATCGTGGCTGATGGCACACCTGAAGCCGCGGTGCGGCTTGAGCGGGTGCTGACTACCGATCCCGGTATGGGAGTGGTCAGGCACGCGGACGCCGGTTACCCGCAGGCAATCGAAGCTGCCAAACGCATGGGCATCAACATCCCCATGTTACCGAGAGATTAGGCAATGCGTAAAGGTAGACTCATCGGTTTCGTCCTCGCCATCCTGCTTGGCATCGCAGCCGGGCTGATTTACGGTTGGTTGTATTATCCGGCCGTAGTATCTGCCAGTTCACCGCAGAGCTTGCGTGCGGACTACAAAGCCGATTACGTACTGATGGTGGCGGAGCTGTACGCAACGGATGGTGACCTGGAGAATGCAGTTGACCACCTGGAAAGGATAAAACCTGGTGACCCCATCGGTGCGGTACAACGCGGGCTATTAACCGCCCAGGAGATGGAATACGCAGATTGGGAGATGCGGCTGATCGCTGACCTGGAGATCGCGCTGCAGCAGCAGATGCAGGAGGCCGCGCAGTGAAAGAGAAACGCGGGTCTTTGTACCTGCTGACCGGTTTGATCATAGGTGCCGTTATCGGGCTGGTGCTTTCGATATTTATAATTCCGGCGAATTTTGTTGATGCCGCACCTTCCGCGTTGAAGTCCGCGGACAGGGACCATTATCGCGCGCTCATCTCCAGAGCGTACCTGGTGGAAGCGGATAACGGCCGTGCATTCGCCAGGCTTGCGCTGCTGGGCGATGTAAACCAGGCCGAAGCACTGGTAGCACAGGCGCAGGAAGTAATGAGTTCAGGGGAAGACGAAAATTACAGCCGGGGGCTGGCGCTGCTGGCCGCGGCCGTGAGCCAGCGGCAACTGGTAATCACACCGCTGCCGAGAATCGTGGCTGAGGTACCCCCAGCACCCACGCTTACCGATTTACCAGATGTGCAGTTGACCCCCACGACCGTTCAGCCGACGCGCACCCCCGGTGCAACCATCACCCCGCGCCCCACCGCTACCCCGCAGCCCACACAAGGCGCGCCGTACGAACTGGCGGAGCAAAAGGAAGTATGTGAAATGGATGGACCCGGATCGTTGATCCAGGTGTATGTGTTTGATGTGGCGGATGAACCGGTGGCAGCGGTGCGCGTTGAGGTTTCGCTCACCAACGGCGGCGTGGAAAGTTTTTTCACCGGTCTCTACCCGCAGATCAGTCCGGGTTACGCGGATTACGCCATGGTGGAAGGAATGACCTACAACCTGCGCGTTGGCGACGCCGGGCAACTGGTGCAGAATCTTTCCATTCCGCAGTGTGAAAACGAGGATGGGAATCCTTACCCGGGATCGATCCAATTGATATTCAAGCAGCCACAATAAAACAGGCCGGATTTCCGGCCTGTCGTTGTATCATTTTTGAATTATCACCTTACTGCATCGGGTTGGTGGTAGCCCAGTCGTTCCCAAGGAAGACGGTGATATCTGTGGTGCTTTCAGGGTCATACTGGTTGAAGACGCGCGTGCCGGGCACCTGCATGATTCTTGCGAGGTAGTCCAGCGCGTAGGGTGTGGCGCTGTGCACCACCAGCGTGGTGTAAGAATAGGCCTCGGCGGCCGAAGTAGCTTCAATTACGTTCAATCCCTGCGAGGTGAAGAAATCCCTGGTGGACTCGGCTAATCCGCTTGTGCTGGTGCCGTTGTAAATGGTAATGCGCGCATTCTCGGCCAGCGCCAGTGTCAGGGGATCACCAGTTTCCATTACCACAGGGGCAGCCGCAGCGCCTACGGAGGCGAAGATCTGGTCTCTAAGCTCGCGGATCTTATCAGGGAAGGGACGCAGGATGTACTGGGTACCTTC
>CAYMGO010000057.1:11651-14805 GCA_964390015.1 uncultured Anaerolinea sp.
AGCGGGTCAATTGTTACCAGGATCATCGTATCTGAGAAGCGCGGACCGGGTTCCATCAGTTCACGCTGATCGGTCGCGTCAAGGCCGAGGAATAGGATGTTGACGCGGCTCTTGCCATCCCACGATTTTGCCTCAGGACCAGTGTTAGATTGGATATTCAGTTCAGGGATTTCGCCGATGGCATCACCGCTACCACTGCCAAGCGAACCTACTGGTGCACCGGGGAGGGAAGTGATCGTCCAGCCTTTGACCGTGTTGTAAACGAACCTGCCGGCCAGAAAAGCGAGCAGCACGCCAACCACGGCAAACGAAATCAATAATACCCTGGTTGTGGTATCCATTTTCTGTTTTCGCCGCGATGTACGCGTCATGGGTTTTCTTGTCATTTGAGTCATTAAGAGTTCACCATCATCAACGAGGTTTATTAGTTACCGGTATCTTGTTGCAAGATTAATACCAGAAGAACCTACTTGTAAGGATTCGGGTTACTCAGGTCTGGGCGGAGGCACCGGCAGGTCTTCCGTGTTGAAAGCGCGCCAGCGCTCACCTTCAGAGATCAACATCACCGGGATCTCTTCCACAACTGGATATTTTCGCCCGCAATCAGCGCACACCAGCCAGACCTCGCGCACCCGTTCCAGTTTGCCTTCTTTTTCTTTCACACAGGCCGGGCAGCGCAGGATATCAAGTAATTCTTTATTGATCATCTCTTCTCCAGTAGTCGATCGCGTGACAATTGTACCATCATGCAGATGGTCAATTTTCATCTTCCGCGTCAGCGTTCTCTTTGTCAGGGGGCATGTTTTCGGTACCCGGGCCGTACTCAAAGATGTTGCGCCAGGGCTCGTAAACAGTGGTGAAAGTATCATCATAGAGGAGTTCGCTGCCACGGGTGACGCGGCGCGTTACCACTACCCTGGCGCCCTCAGCAGCCCAGTCAACCTGTTTGACCTCACCTTCGTCCAGCTCGGGGTTCTCACGGTAGAGGTCATCAGGCGCTTCAACGATATTTGTTGGACCTGTGGTATTGTGTTCCACCACGCGCCCATCTTTGGTCGAGTAGAACTTCCAGGAAAGCGCCGAGTTGTTATACACGTAAGTTTCCATCAACAGCCAGTGATCGCTGTCGTTCCTGAATTTAAAATCCACCAGTGGGACGAAGACCGTGGCATCAAGACCGGCGAGGTTGGCGTTGTGACCTCCGCTGGCGGTCTGTTCATAATAGCCAACGCGGTAAGCGTGAGCGTGGCGCTCCAATATGGGGTAACCGGCAAAGTACACCGCGCGGAACAGGGTGGTGCTTACCTGGCAGACGCCTCCGCCAACGCCCTTGATGGTTTCATCGCCCAGGATGATGAGAGCTTCGGCATAGCCGTTATCGAGGCTGATGTCGCCCAGTTCATCTGACATGGAAAGGACTCCGCCCGGCGGCACAAGTAGTCCGTGGAACGAGGACGAAGCCGCCTTGATGTTCTGTATGCGGTCTGAAGAAGAACCAAAAAAGTAGGAGGTGTATTCATAAACCAGTTCGGTAATTCCAAGCTCCGTACCGGTCATTGCGTCGGTCACGGCGGGCGGGGTGATATCGAAAGCAAGTTGGGCTTCATGACCACCGGCTTTGATACTTGTGTTGATATTATCGATCGACCCTGGTATGTTGATGCTGCGCCCGATCACCGCCGCGTCTTTCAGTTCAAGCTGACTGGTTTCATCGTTGAAAATGAAGCGCGCATTTTCGGGGTTGGCATCAAGATCTTCGCGCAGGGATTCAAGGTGCAGGCTCGCCAGGGTTGGGTCGACAACCACCGCGAATGTATTGGCGCTGCCATCCTGCACGCGCTCAAAGGTGAGCATCTTCGCCAGGGCGGCTGGCTCCAGCTGCCAATTGCCTTCCACTGATCCTACCTCTGCGGGGAGGGTGAAGCGGAAAGGCTGGCTGAGGATGGTGCGGGCGAGTTCGCCCTGCGCGCTGGCATCCAAAATTACCGGTTCGGTCTCGAGGACCACCAGCGGGATAACACCGTCCTGCATCAACTCGACCTGAGTGGCAATTCGGGCGAGGCTGGCACCCACATCCAGCACACGCCCTGGTTGACCGTTATTCACGATAACATCGGTACCCTGAATCTCCAGGCTGGCTTCCTGCAGCGGCTGGTTGATTTCCCGGGCAATCGTGTTTAAAAAGTCCACCGTGTTTTTTTCGTTGTATATGAAGGCTGGTTGTACTTCCACGCCGCCGCGCAGTAGATTGAAGCGGTCCAGCAGCACTTTGTCGACCGCACCGCTGCGGCCTGTCTTATAGGCTGCGACGGCGGTAGCCTGCGGGTCCATCAGGACCCCCAGTTGGGCGGGTTTTAACTCCCAGCGCTGCTGACCGTACTCCAGGGTGATGCGCCCGGATTCTGGGTAATTGCGCGCGCTTGAAATAAGCGCTGCGGCTTCGTTTATATTGAGACCTGAAAGTGACAGACCGGATAGAGAAACCCCCGGAAAGATGCGATTACCAAAAGCCAGCGCCGCCAGCAGGTTAATGACGAGGAGAAGCACAATGGCGGCGGCAAGCCCGATCCACAGGGCGGTGCCGAGCTGCATGAGCAGGGAGGGGGCAGGGCGGGTGCGAGTTCTCATGATGAATTCAGATTATAACACTCCTGATTTGTACTTATCTATATGACGCCCGGGGTATGAGTTCAGTTCCATCAGTAAAAGGGCTGTAAAACTGTAAAAAATTGGTACTGATTAACCCTTGACATAAATTCAGCAGAAGGTATAATCACCCCTCGTTGCCCATAACACGGCAAGTGATCTCGCCCAAAAGGCAGATCTTTGAAAACCCAATAACCAGACTCGAGAAGTGACCTTCTTTGAAGATACCCTTGACAAGGTAAAAACAGGCGGTTACAATATCTGTCCCAAGTGCGTTGAAGATTTCGCCGTAAAAAGCAGATCCGTAACAACCCAACAACAAACGCAGCAGGCTTGAGGACTCGTCCACAAGCAAATCGTTAAGGCAGGCCGATGACGTCCTGTAAAGGAGCATCGGTAATTTTGTCGCCCTTGACGAGAGGCGGTCACGAGAGTAAAATCTGGCCCTTGGAGATCAGCACCTTAACAACTGAAGAGTGATAGGAAGACGATGCCCTGTCGTTTTCAA
>CAYMGO010000058.1:0-14700 GCA_964390015.1 uncultured Anaerolinea sp.
CGGTGTTTGATGGGACTACAAGATGGCCTGATGGTTTTAACCCGCTAGCGGCCGGTGCTGTCACTACAGATGAACGGTAATAAAAAAATAATTGGAGGAAAGATGATCATTGCTATCTCGGCACAAAAACCTGAAATTGAAGGGCCAATTGATGTACGTTTCGGACGCGCGCCATATTACATTCTGGTGGAGTCGGAAACCGGCAACTGGGAATCCTTTGCCAACCCTGCTGTCAGTCAATCTGGTGGGGCAGGTGTGGCAGCCGCGCAATTTGTGATCGATAAGAAGGCAGAAGTGACTATTAGTGGTGATTTTGGCCCCAACGCCAGCCAGGCGCTGCAGGCAGCCGGTGTGAAAATGCACACCTTTTCTGCTGATATCCCATCAGTTAACGCAGCGTTTGCATTTTACATGCAGGGCAGCCTGCCGCGTTTTGCTTGAGGACTAAGTGAAAATCGCGGTTGCAAGTGGCAAAGGTGGAACCGGGAAGACCACCATCGCCACCAGTTTGGCGCTTAGCCTGGTGGAAATTGGCAAGGTGGTCTATCTTGATTGTGATGTAGAAGCTCCCAATGGGCATCTCTTCCTGAAACCGGAGCTTGCCACGCGGCAGGACGCCGTGATCAGAATCCCTAAGATAAACGTTGACCGCTGCACGTTGTGCGGTAAGTGTGTTGAGGTTTGCCAGTTCCACGCGCTGGCAAAAGTTGGCAGAACGATCATGGTGTTCCCGCAGCTGTGCCATGGCTGTGGCAGCTGCACCTGGAATTGCCCGGAAGGGGCCATTGTTGAGGTACCCAATCCAATCGGCGTGCTGGAATCAGACATGACACCCGCAGACGTTCATTTTTCACGCGGGCTGCTGACGATCAGCGAACCAATGTCCACTCCCATCATCCGCCAGTTAAAGCGTCTTGAACAGCCGCCTGATGCTGCTGTTGTTATCCTGGATGCCCCGCCCGGGGCTTCCTGCTCTGTTGTTGAAACCCTGCGTGGATGTGATTATGCCCTCCTGGTGACCGAACCCACTCCCTTTGGTCTGCATGACTTGAAGCAGATGCAGGGAATCGTTGAAGAAATGAAAATCCCTGCCGGTGTCATCATCAACCGGGTGAATGGTGAGTACAGGGAAATGGATGATTATCTGGTGGAGAAAAACCTGCCCGTTTTGCTGCGCATTCCTTATGACCGCCGTATTGCCCAGGGCGTTGCCCGGGGAAAAACACTGCTTGATATTTACCCGGAGTATCAGATGACTTTGCAGGTATTGCATGATATCTTCCTGCAGGAAAAGTCAAAATCTGGCCTTGGTGGGGAGGTTTTTTCCTGATGAAACAACTTGTCATCCTCAGCGGCAAGGGGGGCACCGGTAAAACCAGTATCAGTGCTGCTTTCGCCCACCTGCAATCGGTTGCTGAAAACAGGCCAAATGCGGTATTGGTTGATGCGGATGTAGATGCCGCCAACCTGAGTCTGGTTCTCCAGCCGGTCCGATCGGAACGCAGCGAATTCTGGGGCGCTTCCCTAGCGGAAATTGACCCCGCGCTGTGCATTGGCTGTGAAGCTTGTAAAGCCGTGTGCCGTTATGATGCGGTGCTGCCGGACCCACAGGACGCGGGCAAATGCTGGATCGACCCGGTTGCCTGCGACGGATGCGCAGCCTGCATTTACGCCTGCCCGGAAGGTGCTATTAAATTGATCGTGCAGCAGGAAGGGCACTGGTTCAGGTCTGATACTCCTTTTGGAACTCTATTTCACGCTGAGCTGTTCCCCGGCAGAGAGAATTCCGGGAAGTTGGTAACGCTGGTGAAACAGCACGCGCGCCTTTTGGCTGAAGATACGGCCACACCGCTGGTGATCGTTGACGGGCCTCCCGGCATCGGCTGCCCGGTCATTTCAGCCTGCGCCGGCGCAAACCTGGGATTGATCGTGACGGAACCCAGCCTGGCGGGCCTGCACGACCTCAAGCGAATCCAGGCGACCCTGCAGCACTTCCACGTGCCGCAAGTGATCTGCATCAACAAGGCGGATATTTACCCCGAAGGCGCCCGGCAGATTAAGGAATTCGCGGGTCTACAGGGAGTTCAGATTCTTGGTGAAATCCCATTTGATGAAACGATCCCCCAATCTATGTTGATGGGTTCGCCTGTGACCGAAACCTATCCACAGTCGAAAGCTTCCAAGTCAATTGTGGAGATATGGGAACGAACCATAGAATCGTTTACAACCCTGGATGGATAAAACTATGGCCGATTCTGAATTTCATCAGGCGATCCTCGAAAAACTGGCCACTGTGATTGATCCCGAAACCGGGGTGGACGTGGTGCGCATGAAGCTGGTACAGGTCCTGTCTGTGGACCCCGAAGGGAAAGTGTCGTATATATTCAGACCTTCTTCACCGCTCTGCCCGATCGCTGTGCCGTTGGCCCTGGCCATCATCCAGGCGGTTAAAGAGGTACCCGGCGTTACCGCCCAGCATGTTACGGTGACCGACTATATTCAGGCGGATCAGCTTAACGAAATCCTGTTGACCATCCTGGAGGAATGACGGAAAAGGAGAACGAGACATTATGGGAGAAATAAAACGCATAGGTATCATCATTTGCGATCGTTACCGCACCTGCGCCGGGGGCAAGTGCCTGCGCGCGCTGCGCGATCGCGAAGGTGCTTTCAGTATCTACCGCGGGCAGGAGGTTGAGTTGGTGGGGTACACGACCTGCAATGGCTGCCCGGGAGGAAACATTGAATACGCGGGTGATGAGATGATCAAAAACAACGCCCAGGTCATTCACCTGGCTACCGGTTTGCTGGTGGGGTACCCGCCCTGCCCGTATCTTGATATTTTTAAGCAGTTTCTAGAAGCGCGTTATGGCGTCAAAGTCATCCTCGGTACACATCCTGTTCCTCAAAAGTACCTTGAGATGCACGCGCAGCTGGGGGACTGGGCGGATGAAGCCTGGAACGGTCGCCTTTCAGCGGTAATGGCAGACGAGGATATAAGACTGGCTTACAACTAGGTTATTATGATCACCTTTGGACCGGTACCTTCGCGCAGATTGGGTTACAGCCTTGGAGTCAACCACATCTCTCCAAAACACTGTACCTACTCCTGTGCCTACTGCCAGGTGGGTAGAACAACCTCTCTTGAGGTCACCCGCCGTGAATTCTTCCCGCCGCAGCAGGTGATTAAGGAAGTAGGGGTGGCACTTGAAAAAGTCGCTGCTCGCGGCATACAGGTGGATTTCATCACGCTGGTGCCGGATGGTGAACCCACATTGGATATCCATTTGGAAGACCTCATACTGGGATTAAAGCAATTTGGTTTCCCGCTTGCAGTGATAAGCAACGCGTCTCTAATTGACCGGCAGGATGTGCAGGCTGATCTGCTGCCGGCTGATTGGGTCTCTTTGAAGGTGGACGCTGTTGGCGAGGAGGCCTGGCGCGCGATCAACCGTCCGCATGCGCGATTATCTTTACCGGCGATTCTCAACGGCATGCTTGAATTCCGTGAAAAATTCAGCGGTGAACTCGTTACCGAAACGATGCTGATTTCAGGTATCAACGATACACCAGCATCAATTGAAACTCTCAGCCAATTTCTGTTAACGCTGCAGCCATTCAAATCATATTTGTCCATACCCATTCGACCACCGGCAGAATCATGGGTAAAGCCACCAGATCCAGAGAGTCTGATGAGTTTGTTGGCAGAAATATCGAAAAGATTCCCGTTCATTGACCTGCTCTTTGATCTGGAGGAGGGGGATTTTTCCTCCACCGGTGACCTGGTGCAAGACATCCTCGCTATCACAGCGGTGCACCCCATGCGTGAGGATGCTTTGCGCAGGATGGTTGCCCGGGCAAGCGGAAGTTGGGTTATGGTAGAATCCCTCATCGCTTCAAATCAACTGATTTCAGTACTCTATCGCGAAGAAAGGTATTTTATTAACCGGTTTAGAAACAAAAGAAAAACCGGTTAGAAACTCAATGATTCCTGAAATTTCTCCTCTGCTTAATATCTTACTTTTGAGCCTGATGGCCAGTCTGGGAACAGGTCTGGGCGGATTGATTGCTGTTATGCGGCGTCCTGGAAAAAGATCGTACGGTCTGTTGATGGGCATAACCGCCGGCGTGATGATCAGCCTGGCATTCCTGGAACTGGTTGCAGAGGCCTGGGCGCAGGCGGGTTACATCACCGCGACCATCGGTTTTACCTTGGGTGCGGTGTTCATGTTCCTGCTGGACCACTTCGCGCCGCACATGCGTTTCGGTGAAAAAGAGGTCAGGGGTGAGCCCCCCTGCATCGAACCGCACCGCCGCATGGGAGCGCGACCGGGCGGCCGCGGTTTTGGCCGGCTCTACCGCCACGACCGCGTGTACGACCATAAGCTGATCAACACCGGTCTGTTGCTGGCAGTTGGCATCACGCTGCACAACCTGCCAGAGGGCATTTCGATTGGTGCCGGCTATCTGCATAACCCGAAATTTGGTCTCTTCATTGCCGTTGCCATCCTATTGCACAATATTCCTGAAGGTATCGCCACCGCGCTGCCCTTATGTAGGGGCGGTTTCTGCCGTTGGGACGCCTTCAAGGTGGCCTTCCTCTCAGGGCTGGCGGAACCGGTGGGTGCGCTGCTGGCGAGCCTCTTCCTGGTGAATTTCCAGGGATTGGTGCCTGGTGCGCTGGCTTTCGCCGGCGGTGTGATGGTATTTATTACCCTTGACGAGTTGATTCCAACCGCGCGCGAATATGGACATGAGCACTATGTAGCGATTGGTATCATCCTGGGTTCCATTTTTGTCTTCCTTTTATCGGGGATTTTCGGCGTGTAATCATAATTTGCGAGGTTGGTCATGACACTCTATTCTGAACTGCTGGCGGTGCTTCCAAAAGAACCTGTACCAGTGCGGGATGTGCTGGTGGGGGTGCATTGGACGCTGGTTTGCAGCAGGCACTGCGGTATGGGTTCCACGCTGCTGAACTGCGGCCCTCACGGGCATTCTCACATGCGCGATGTTGGTGACCTGTTGCATAAAAGCGCGCAGGAACTCGCTGGCTGGATCGAATCGGACAACCTGCTCGAGGCCAGTGTGGGCATCGCTGCTTATAACTCGCTCATCGATGTTGACCCGGTGAAACTTAAGGAGGTAAACGCCTCCGAGGTGCTGCGGCGTAAATGCCCCGGAAAGAACCTGGTGATCATCGGTCACTTTCCGTTCATTTCAAAAATGCAGGGCATCGCGCGCAATTTATGGGTCATTGAGAAAAATCCTTTCGGCGATGATTTCCCCGAGGATGCTGCGCGGGATTATGTGCCGCGGGCGGATATTGTGGCCATTACCGGCACCGCTTTCATCAACCACACCATGGAGGGATTACTGGCATTATGCCGACCTGGCGCGTTGGTGATGGTCCTCGGGCCATCTACCCCGCTGGTCCCGCTGTTATTTGACCACGGCATCACGTACCTCTCCGGCTCTCGCGTCATTGATGAAGCAGCCGTTAGGCTGACCATCCAGCAGGGGGCGGGCTTCCCCCAGGTGCAGGGGGTGCAGGTGGTGACGATGGTGAAAGATGCTTGACGGTCGCGACCGTCGCCTTAGCCTGAACATCTTAGCTCAGTAAATCTTACGTGGATGGTTTTTTCCAGGGGTCTGATATTCCTCATAAGCGAGTTAAAACTCCGGGATCTATTCGATTATCTTTTAGAGATTTCTGAAAACACCGCTGTTCACCGGGGTACAACTGCGAAATGTATAATAAAATATAGGAAGATTCCGGTTTTGCATACTCAATAAACAAGCCCCTACATTTGGAGGAGAGATGGCACCCGAAAAACAAAAAGTCAACCTGACCATTAATGGCGAAGCTCAAACACTTCATGTCACACCTGCAGAGTCACTGCTCGATGCCCTGCGCGCCGCCGCCTACTTCAGCGTGAAATTCGGCTGCGGCAGCGGGGAATGCGGCTCATGCACGGTGATCATGAACGGCAAGACCGTGCGCAGCTGCACGATCAAGGCTGTGGAAGCTGAGGGCAGCCATGTGATCACGCTGGAGGGCTTGAGCAAAGATGGTGAACTCGATCCGATCCAGCAGGCTTTTGTGGAGACCGGGGCGATCCAATGCGGCTATTGTTCGCCTGCGCTGATGCTTTCTGCCAAGGCGCTGCTCGATAAGAATGCCAGTCCCTCTGATGGTGAGATTCGCAAAGCACTGAACCCGGTGCTGTGCCGCTGCACGGGCTATGTGCGCGGCGTCAACGCGGTGCAGCGCGCCGCCGCGCTACGGCGTGGTGAAAAAGTGGAACCTTTCAATCACATTGACCGCGTGCTTCCCGCTGACATGGCGCAGATCGATATCCCGGCTGAGTACTTCCGCGCTGACGGCAGTCGCGATGCGCTGCCGCCGCTGGTTTTCACCCCCGGTGAAATGTCAGCGACACGGGTCGTTGGCAAATCCGAAGTAAAGGTGGACGCGCGCAAGCTTGCCCTGGGCAAGCCGGTATTCACAGATGATATTCACATGCCAGGCATGCTCTACGCCGCCATGCTCACCAGTCCGCACGCGCACGCGCGCATCAAGCGCATCGACGCCAGCCGCGCACGCGCTTTGCCTGGCGTACAGGTTGTGCTTACCCACCAGGATGTGCCGCGCGTGAAGTATGCCAGCGGTGGTCAGAGCTACCCGCAGCCCCTGCCCTATGACCAGGTCTGCCTGGATGACAAGGTGCGATTTGTGGGCGACCGTGTAGCCGTGGTGGCCGCGGAATCGCTGGAAATCGCCAACGAAGCCCTCAAGTTGATCGATGTCGAATACGAAGTACTGCCGGTTGTTGTGGATATGGAAGCTGCCATGCAGCCGGGTGCGCCGGTGATCCATGATGAATTGGACACTGAGGGGATTTACGACCGCGAGCGCAACATCGTCTATCACATTGAAGCCGAGGTTGGCGATGTGGATAAGGCCTTCGCGGAATCTGACCATGTGTTTGAGGGCGAGTACCACACCCAGAAGCAGCAGCATGTGCACCTCGAACCACATGTGGCCATCAGCTACTTCGATGAAGATGAGCGCATGGTCATCCGTACTTCCACGCAGGTGCCGTTTCACACGCGCCGCATCATCGCGCCGCTCATCGGGCTGCCGGTGAAGAAGATCAGAGTGATCAAGCCGCGCATTGGCGGCGGCTTTGGCAACAAGCAGGAGGTGCTCATTGAAGACCTTTGCGGGCACCTGACCATGATCACCAGACGTCCGGTGCGCATGGAGTACACCCGTGAACAGGAGTTCACCAGTTCGCGTTCGCGCCACGCCACTACCATTCGCTACAAGATCGGTGTCAAAGGCGACCGTGTCACGGCTGCCAGCCTGTACCTCATCGGGGATACCGGGGCGTACGGCACACACGGATTGACCGTGAACATGGTGGGAGGGTTCAAGGGGCTTACGCTTTATAACTCGCCAAATTCACGTTTCATCTGCGACGTGGTTTACACCAATACCGCTGTGGCAGGTGCTTACCGCGGTTACGGCAGCATGCAATGCCAGTACGGTATCGAAGTGCTCATGAGCGAGATCGCGGACAAGCTGGGTCTGGACGTGGTTGATTTTAAAAAGAAAAACTGGATCAAAGTTGGCGAGGAAATGTACCTCTCTCAACAGCTTGGGGAGGGCAGGACGGGTGTGCGGCAGGAGCTGGCTACCAGCGGCATGGAGCAGTGTGTGGAAATCGGCCGCAGGGTTACCGATTTTGATGCCAAGCGCACCGCTTACCGCAACCAGAGCGGCCGTTGCCGCCGCGGGATCGGCATGGCAGTGGTGATGCACGGCAGCAGCGTGGCCAACCTGGATATGGCAGCCGCAACCCTCAAGATGAACGACGATGGCTCTTTCAACTTGCTCATCGGAGCGACTGATCTGGGCACCGGGTCGGATACGGTGCTGGCACAGATCGCAGCGGAAGTGCTGAACACGGACGTGGATGACATAATTGTGTATTCATCTGATACCGATTTCACCCCCTTTGATAAAGGCGCTTACGCCAGCAGCACCACTTACCTCAGTGGTGAAGCGGTGCGCAAGACAGCTGCCAACATCAAGAATCAGCTGCTGGAACACGCCGGCAAGATGCTGGGTGTAAAAGACATCAGCACTTTGAAACTGGACTATAAAAAAGTGGTTGCCGCGGATGGCCGGGCGGTGAGTTTTGAGGAGATCGGCCTCAGCAGCCTGCACCAGCAGGCGCAGCACCAGATCATGGCGACCGAATCTCACGTCAGCCCGGTGAGTCCCCCGCCGACCGCTGCCCAGTTCGTCGAAATCGAAGTCGATACCGAGACCGGCAAGGTTAAAACTGACCGGCTGGTTATGGTGGTCGATTGCGGCCGGGTGATCAACCCTGTGACGGCTGCCGGGCAGGTTGAGGGCGGTATGGCCCAGGCGCTTGGCTTCGCGCTGACGGAAGATATGCTTTATTCACCCGAAGGCCAGCCACTGAATCCTAACCTCAAGACCTACCATATTCCACGCGCCGCGGAAATGCCGCTGATGGACGTGATCTTCGTGCAAACGGACGAACCCAGCGGCCCATATGGTGTGAAATCTGTCGCTGAGATCTCCATTGATGGCGTCGCGCCGGCCATGGCAAGCGCTATTCACAACGCCACTGGTGTGTGGCTGCACGATCTGCCTTATACGAAGGAAAAGATCAAGAAAGCGCTCGGTTAAGATACGGAACTGGAGACGGGCTTGTAAGAGTTCTGACTGGCGTCATATGTCGCATGCGCACCTGGAGGTTGACGGGATTCCCGCAGCCTCCAGTTTGTTTGTTCTGATAAATTTCATAGGAATTAACCCTTGCATTTGTTGTATAATTGCTCATAATCAATAGCGTTGACCGGGACGAGTAACTGTTGAGCGTTCCACCAGAGAGAAGGAACCACTGGCTGCAAGTTCCTTCAGGAAACCCAGCAGAGAAAACCACCCGCGAGCTTGAGCCTGAACCGTGAACACCAAGTAAGGCGAACGTCTGACCCCGTTACCGGTCTAAAGAGATGATGCGGAATAAAACGCATCAATCTGGGTGGAACCGCGGTAGCCTGTGCTCTCGCCCCAGTTCGGGACGAGGGTTTTTGTTTAACTGGTTGATAATTGGAGGAGTCAATGAGTAAAGAAAAGGAACGTTACGAAGAATCACAATTGTTCAGGATTCGCCATTCAACCGCGCACATCATGGCGCAGGCGGTGCTGGAGAAATTCCCCGAAGGCAAGGTGGCCATCGGGCCAGCCATCGAGGATGGTTTTTATTATGATTTTGACCTGCCCCGGCCGTTAACCCCCGAGGACCTTGAAGGCATTGAAAGGCGCATGCGCGGCATCATCCAATCAGGTGTGACTTTCGAGCGCAAGGTGGTGAGCGCGGACGAGGCTAAAGCCCTCTTCTGTGACCAGCCCTTCAAAATTGAATTGATCGAAGGCCTGGAATCGGGCGAGATGGACGATGATGGCAACCCGGTGGACGAAAAGCCGGAGATCTCCATCTATTCACAAAGCGGGTTCACAGACCTGTGCCGCGGACCTCATGTCGCCAACTCACGCGAGATCAATCCTGCTGCCGTAAAGCTGCTCAACGTAGCCGGCGCCTACTGGCGCGGCGACGAGAAGCGCCCCATGCTGCAGCGCATTTACGGCACCGCGTGGAGCAAGCCGGACGAACTGAAGGATTACCTGTGGCGCCTGGAAGAGGCCAAGAAGCGAGATCACCGCAAGATCGGCCAGGAGCTTGACCTCTACAGCATCAACGATGAGATCGGAGCCGGGTTGATCCTGTGGCATCCCAAGGGTGGGCGTATCCGCAAGCTCATCGAAAACTTCTGGTCTGAAGAGCACGAGGCCAACGGTTACGATTTTGTGTACACACCGCACATCGGCAAGGCACAGTTGTGGGAGACCAGCGGCCACCTCGGCTTTTACAAAGACAACATGTACTCGCCAGTGGATATCGAGGGTCAGCAATACTTCCTCAAACCGATGAACTGTCCATTTCACCTGCACATTTATAAAAACTCACTCCGCTCCTATCGCGACCTGCCGTTGCGCTACGCGGAAGAGGGCACCGTTTACCGCTACGAACGCAGCGGAGTACTGCATGGGCTGATGCGTGTGCGCGGCTTTACCCAGGACGATGCTCATCACTTTTGCCGCCCTGACCAGATGCCGGCGGAAATCGACTTTGTGCTCAATTTCAGTTTGCACATTCTGCGCAGTTTCGGCTTTTCCGATATTCACGCCTATCTGAGCACCCGGCCGGAGAAATCAGTGGGAGAACCGGCGATGTGGGAGGCGGCGGAGGTTGCGTTGGAAGAGTCGCTCAATCGCTCCGGGCTGGAGTACGACGTGGACCGCGGCGGTGGCGCCTTCTACGGTCCCAAGATCGACCTCAAAGTGGAGGATGCCATCGGACGCGAGTGGCAGCTCTCGACCATTCAGTTTGACTTCAACGAGCCTGAGCGATTTGACCTCACCTACATTGGCGAAGATGGTCAGCCTCACCGCCCGTACATGATCCACCGCGCACTGCTGGGCAGCCTGGAGCGCTTTTTCGGCGTGCTCATTGAGCATTATGCCGGGGCTTTCCCGGTTTGGCTTTCACCCATTCAGGCAGCGCTGATCCCCATCGCCGACCGCCACCTGGATTACGCCAGGAAGGTGGAAGCCGAGCTGCGTAAGGCCGGCCTGCGCGTGATGGTGGATGAACGCCCGGAGAGAATGAACGCCAAGATCCGCGACGCCCAGAATCAGAAGATCCCCTACATGCTGGTGATCGGCGACAAGGAAGAAGAGAGCGGGCAGGTGGCACTGCGGTTGCGCAACGGAGAGAACCCCGGACCGATGGCAGTGGCGGATTTCATCGCGCTGGCAAAAGAAGAGATCACTACCAAAAAGTAAAGAATGGATAAAAATTTGGAGCCAGTAGTCAAATGAAAAATGAACCCGGTCACTTTAAATTGCTGGCTCCCTTTTACGAGCGCTTCATCCAGCCGAAGGAACCGGAAAAGATTCTCTCCCACCTGGGGCTGCCGCAGCCGGGTGGTACGGTGCTGGATGCCGGCGGCGGCACCGGCCGTGTGGCGCAGTTCTTTGTGGGTAAAGCCTCGAAAATTGTGGTGGTTGATCAGACCTTTGAAATGCTGCAGGAAGTGCGTAAGAAGGATGGACTCGAAGCGGTGAGTTCGCTCACCGAGGAGATGCCGTTTGAAGACGGATATTTCTGCTGTATCGTCATGGTCGACGCCCTGCATCACGTGGCAGACCAGGCAGCCACCATTCGCGAACTGTGGCGCCTGCTCAAACCGGGCGGACGCATCATCATTGAAGAACCCGATATCCGCAATATTAAAGTGAAGTTGTTGGCATTGGCGGAAAAGCTCGCGCTCATGCGCAGCCACTTCCTCTCACCAGGGCAGGTGACCGCGCTCTTTAATTACCATGATGCAACCTCACGCGTTGAGGTGGAGGGTTGGACTGCCTGGATCATCATTGAAAAAATTACCTCTCCTGGTTGACCTTTGATCATCAATGTTTGTAAATAAAAAAAATGAAGACGCAGGTCTTCATTTTTTTATTCCCTGAAGAAATGTAATAACCTTGCGTTTCTTTGTATAATGAATCACACATCAATTCCTTTCATAAGAGGCGAACATGAAGAAAGCGATTAAGGTTGCTTTTTTAGGGTTTGTTTTATTGGTCTTAATCTCGTGCAATATCCCAGGCAGCGAGACCGACCGTAAGGAACAGGAATACAATTACAAATTAGACCAAAAGCTCCAGGAGGTTGCTGCGACTGAAGGTGCGCAGAAACAGACAGACCTTGAAGCGCCTGACTCTTCAAATGATACGACCGCAGATACCCAAAATGGACCAATAAATACAGAGGTACCAGCCGAGTCTGACGCCTCTGGTTTAAAAATGGTTTACGAGGGAACTGGCACTGTTATTAACTATTACTGGGGTGTGGAGGACATTGAAAATTCCTGTCCTTCAGGCGCTAAAGTAACTTTGACAGTGGAAGGAGACACCTGCACAGCGAATTTCATCTACCCGGCCATGGCAATGGGGACAGATAAGGTATGTTCACCGTATGCTGATGATAATTACCTGGTAACCGGGCCATATTCGTCAGTGGATGGCTTGTGCACTTTTAATACGATTGCGGCGCCAAACATAGCAGGAGGATCGGTCAACGGAGGGGGGGCGATAATGGGAGCGGCGAAAGTGGAATTCTGGATACAGAATTCCAACGTCACAGATTCAGTGAGGCATTATTATTCGGATTACCTGGCACAACAACCTTAGTGGACGATATAACAGGATTTTGGAAATCCGGTATCACGCGGGTAGAAGAACAACACAAATTTAAAAACAATCCATCACATGATAAACAATAAATGGGTCAAAGCCGAAATAAACTACCGGTAGGCTAAATGGAAAGTTTTTTAGTTGATTGTTGAATTGCATTTCTATTTACTTGCATGACAACGGCAGATGAGAATTCTCACCTGCCGTTTGGTTTTTCGTGATTGAAGGTTTGGTTATTTCACTTGCGCTTGATCAGTCGGTAAACGAATATGACGATTATCGACCCAATGAGCGCGATGATGATGTTGTAGAGATTGATACCCCCGGATAGCCCCACACCAGTGAGAAGTGAAGCGATCAACCCGCCCACAAAAGCGCCTACCACTCCCAGAACCAGGTCAATGAAAAGTCCCGTCTTGGCTTTCATCAGCCAGGATGCCAGCAGACCTGCGATCAAACCTACGATAAGAGTTCCTAAGAAACCCATGTTTTTTTCTCCTTATTGGTTATTGTTTATGATTCAGAAAACGATTTCGTAAAAACCCGGCTCACAGGCTTTCCACAAGTTTCCTGAATAACATCATTGCTTTCTTGACCCGCATGGCATCTTTGGGGTTGCCGCCGGCGATGAAGTTGCCCAGGATGCCGCCACCCATGAGGGTATCCAGTTCATACTCTACTTCACATTCGTCCGCTTTCAGCCCCATAAAGCCGCCGGTTGCCTTCAGCTCGAATGTGTGCCGGTCCTTGTCGTTTCCCATCTGGGTCAGGATCTCAAGTTTTTTCATTGGCTCAGACTTCACGATGGTACCCTTACCGGTGCCGGATTCATTCGTGTACTCAAAGGTCGGTCCTTCGGGACCCTGGGCAGCGTTGCTGATGCTGTCAATACCAGGGAACCACTGCGGCCAGTAGGCCGGGTTGATCAAGGTCTCCCAGACCTTTTCGATGGGGGCGTCGATTTCGATTTCGCGTTCAAATTTTGGCATATTTCCTCCTTTATGCGCTTGTTGTGGATGCCAGCAAGAAGTGTCAGGACCGTAACGATTTTGCTCATTTCATCAGCCCCACTTCAAATTTCTGACAGTAGAAGTATTGTAGTTCTGAACTTGGGAGTTGTCAATTTCACAGAATACTGCCAGATTGGATGCAGTAATTTTGGCAGGAATTGTACGTTCAACCGGGTTGATTTTAATGTATCATAAAATTACTGGTTCTTGAGTAACCCCACTTTATTTGTGGCTGGTTTTATCATGAAACCACACATCCCGCGTTCGTTTGCTTTGTTTTCCATCGACCTCACAATCGCAGAAATCTCAGAACAAAGCGCAGGTTCACCAGCCGGCTGATTTTTCCGAAACGAAGGATATATGAGTTGGCTGAATCGTTCAAGGAGATTTGCACTATGAAACATGTGATTAAGTGTAAGCGACTCCGCTATTTAGCCATACCTGTTCTTGGTTTGCTCCTGCTCTCGTGCAACCTGACCAATCTGCTGTTGGGTGATGAGATTGACCTCGCGGCAGGTATCATTGAGGAGGCCATGACAGCGGGGTTGTCGGATGATCGGCCGGGTGTGATGGAGGAGCTGGGCCGGCCGGACGCCTTCGACATCTCGATCGTGCAAATCGAAGGCGGGGAAGTGCGCATGGAATCATGGCGCTACTTCCAATACGGCACGCGAGTGGACTTTGTGGATGGCGAGGCGGTGTGGACGATGGAGATCGACCCCGTGCCGGATGGCACCCTTTTTGCCGCCTGGTACGACCCGTTGGCGTTTGAGGCGGGAATGACGGTGGAGGAGGCTTCCGCGCTGGCGACCCGGGCTTCACCGGCGGGCATGGTGCCGGTGTACATTGACATTTCGCAGGGGGGTGAGGACCTGGCGGGTGGATTGATGCTGGCGGGTGACCAGATCCTGCTCGGTTTGGAGAACGGCCGCCTGGTGTATGTTGAAACGCTCGCGATGGTGCCCGCTGGAGGTGAGTGATGACGCGGCGCATGGTAAGAGTCGGTATATCAATACTGCTGGTGCTGGGGCTGCTTTTCGGCGAAGTGACAGCGGCGGTACCCTGGGGCAGGGTGCAGGAGGCCGAGGGGGCAACCCCGGTGATGAACGCAGTGGTGGGATTCATCCGCATCCTGGGGGCGTTCGGTAAGCGGAACGCGGTGTACCGCGAGGCCGGCAGGACGACGGCAGAGGTGAACGCTTATTACAACCGTCTCATCGATGAAGCCGCGGATGCGCGTAAGGAGATATTTGCGCGCGCTTCAACGGGCGAAAGGTTGATCCTGGCGCGTTCGTACATCAGGGTGGAAGCGATGCTGCGGGCGGAGAAGAA
>CAYMGO010000059.1:0-6648 GCA_964390015.1 uncultured Anaerolinea sp.
CATTGATCCTGTTCACAGGTACTTCACCTTTGGCAAGCAGTTCCTTGCCATCAACCGTGAACTGAATCTCGCTCCTGATCCATTCGGGTTCGGCAGTTCTAACGGTCTCGTGAACTTCTGCAACAACAGACACATCCGGGTTCAGTTCGGGTTGACCGACCTCGCGTCTCAGCAGGTTAATAAAAGTTGTCAGGTCAAGCCCACCGATCTGCACCACTTTCTCAACAGTTGCCACCCTGCCAACCGTGCGCCGCAGTACCGGGTTTTTGAGGTTCTTAAATGCAGGCGTGGCCTGGATGATCTTGCCCTCCAATTGGGGGTAACTGGTTAAAAGGTCATGCAACTTCGTTTTAGCGTTAATTTCCATTCTAATACTCCTCTATTTACCCGAATCAACCTTTGTCATCAGATTCATCGTAAGCCAGCAATCTTCGTTCACCCTCAAGTTCACGTATTCCGGTGATATCCTGGGTAACTTCCAGTGTTCCCATGTATTCACCCGCTTCATCTCTGACCGCGTAATACACGATGTAGATCATGCGCCCACCCATATTGATCCAGAAACGCGCCTGCTCCTGTTTACCTTCTTTGAAATCTTTGACGATCTGGTTGACGATGTGCACACTTTTGGGGGGATGGCAGTACTGCACCTTGCGTCCAAGTATGGCGCGGGTGCGTTCAAAGATCCTTTCTTTGCCGGGGCTGAAGTAGCGCACGGAATCATCCTTATCCACAAAGGTAATGTCAAAAGGCAGGGTCGAGAAGGTACCGATCAATTCCTCCAGCTTGAAGCTGCCGGTCGGCATCTGTACCCGTCCATCCACGCCTGAGGGTTTGCGAATTTCTTTATGGAAATCACCTTCGGGTGTCCACACAAACTGCGGTACGTAAAGGCAATAACCATTCTCGTCGCTTTCGAGATAGATGGCGTACCAGTCCTCCTCGCTTAACAGGTCCAGCGCGGTGGGGAGCAGGATCTTCTCCTCCTTGTAGATCATGTCATCAATGGCATCCACTACCTGGCTCACGCTGAACTGGTTGTATGCGGCGGCTTCTACAGCATTAAACGCTGACACCTGCTGAAAGCCTTCGAGGGTGGTTTTGAGCAGTTCACGCACCTCATCATGCTTGCCCCACATCACCGCCGGCGGACCGGGAAGGTCATTCTTTTCAAAGTAAGGGAAGAGCAGGTTTTCTTTGCGGCGGTAGTGTTTTTCAACGTCCATCAGGTTATTGAGCAGCTGATGGATATTGCCCATGAGTTCGCTCACGTCTTCTTCAGCTGGCCTGGCCGCCACCTGGTTCATCAGATGCCGGATCTGCGTGGTAAGCTTCGTCAACTCACGGTTCTCTTCAACAAAAGTATGCACCGGGTGCCCCGGCGTGGTTTGCGGCGTTTCCTGCAAGTCCAGGTGTTTTTTCAACACCCGCGTGTGTGTATCGCACAGGTCCTGTACTACCTCCGCAGGGATGCCTTCCTGGATGAGTTGCACTTCCATCACAAAAACATCGTTGTAATCCGCTTCGTCCAACAGGGTTTCGAGTTGCTTCCGAACCCGGTCTTCAGCCATCCCCTGGTGAAGTTGGCGGATCAGGGATTTCATCACCTCGACCCGTTTCTGGCGGTTGTTGATCAATTCGCTCATACTATTTATCCTTAAAGTTTTTTATGATTATTATGTCAATAATAGCATTATTAGATATATTATACCTTATTACTCTAATACACTAACGATGAAAACAAAAGTAACCCGGGGACAAATACACCGGGTTTCACAGCAACGAGTGTGTATTGGTCAGATCACGATTTCCAGTTAAGCAGGAAATCCCTCAATTGCGCATCAGCAATCGATGGGGGATCAAGCAGCGCCATTACACCCGGGTAATCCAGCGCAGGTCTAACAACCTCCTCCGGTAACGCTGCCAGTATTTCGGCCATTGACCTGTGTGCCTGACGATTTACCTCTTTTAACAAATTCCGCGATTGCCCCTGTGAAATACTGCGGTGTGACGGGTAACCGACTCCGCTCGCCACACTGAAGTATTTCTCAAAAATGAAGCGCAGGTTCACATCCCCCGCCCAGCCGTAACCCTGGTTCAACGCCAGTGAAATGCAGTTGCCGCCGTTGATCTGCGTGAATAACCAGGCGTCAAGCGGGTTTGAGATGAGCCCGCAGAAAACACCCGGGTACTGCATGGCAGCATTGAGGAAACCCTGGCCGGTGCCGCAGCCGCCTACCACCATGTCCACCCTGTAACTGTTAAGGAAAAGCGCAGCCAGCAGCCCGGTGTGGATGTAGGTTAGTTCAGGTTTTTCACCGTTCTTTTTCATTCCAACATTCAACGTGGTATGCCCAAAACCCTCCAGCGCAGCCAGGATATCCGCGTTGCGGTCAGCAGCGCTTGTTTCGTTGATCACAGCAATTTTCATGAAATCTCCTTTCCAAATTGTCTTATTACAGCCGCGCGAACTATTCCAATTCCAGAACTTTTTCTTCTCGTTAACAATTTAAACAATATCTTCTCTAAGTGACTGCTTTTTGATCAATGACAACTTGTTGGTTCTTGCGGGCTGAATCATGTGCCGCGATGGAAAACTCGAGTACGTTCCTGGCTGTTTTGCCACCCAGCCGCGGGTTGCCGCCTTTCGTCAGCACATCGATTAGATGACGTGTGCAATCGATAAAACTGTCATGCCACTCATACCTTTCAACAGGCACTTCTTTGGTGATGCCATCCTTGAAGAGCACCAGCGGCGGGTAATCCAGTGTCTTGGCAGTACAACGATTGACAATAATGATGCCCTTGTCACCGATGATTTCAACCCTGTCATCATCAGAATAATAGATGCTGTCCATTACCAGGTTGGGAGTATTCGCAAAGTCCAGTGTGCCGTACCTGGTCTTCCCCTGAAACTGGAACATCATCACCGCCGGAGCATCAATAAAAACACCCTGCGGGACTCTTGAACGATCGATCCAGGCGCTCACCCGCTTCACCGGACCCATCAGGTCATAGGCCAGCGAGAATAGATGATAACCATGGTCAAAGATGAGCGGTCCGCCGCCGCTGGTCTCCCCGTTTAGTCGCCAAATCCAGCTGGTGAGCGGTACCTTCCACTGCGTTTTACTCTTGCCCGTGCTCACATGCATGCGCAGCATCTGCGGTTCACCAATTTCGCCAGCCATCAGCAGGCGTTTCGCTTCAACATTGGGTGGATAGAAGACAAAATTCTCATATATGCGCAGAATCAAGCCGGTTTTTTCAGCTTCAGCGATCATCTCATCCGCTTCAGCCAGGTTGAGCGCCATGGGTTTCTGCACGGAAACATGCTTACCTGCGCGCAGCGCCTGGAGGGTCAAGGAACAGTGCAGGTGGTGCGGCAGCAGCAGTTCCACCAGGTCGATGTCCGGTTCTTTAAGCAGATCTTTAAAATCTTTGAATACCCGGCTTACACCCCATTCCCTGGCTTTGGCTTTCGCGCGTGCCTCGTTGCTGTCACACAACGCCACAACACTGGCGTCCTCCCGATCCTTATACCCCAGGTAGTGCAGATCAGAGATGCGTCCGCATCCGACAAACGCAACATTGACCTTTTTCATCACACTTGCTCCTGTTGAAGCGCTCCCTTTTCAGCCAGTTGCTGCCGCACTTTAAGGTGAGCAGCCCGCGTGATGGGGTACCAGATGAGCAGCGGTAACGAAATCAGGATGAATATCGCCGGGATGGGTCCGAAGAACAAGCGTATGCCGAGCAGGGTGGAAGAGGTCTGTTCAACATTGGGTACGTAATTGAACAGCGCCAGGATCCAACCGGTGCCAGCCAACGCGATGGCTTCAGAAATCTTGGTCGCCAACCCCCACACTCCAAAGTACATCCCGCTGCGATATTCGCCGGTTTCGAGCCTGTCAAAATCGACCACATCCGGGATCATCGCCCACGGGAATACCCAGTTACCCGCAAAGCCAATACCCGCAACGACCGCGATCAAGTAAATAAGCCACGTGGGTCGATCGGGCAGGAAGAAGCACAAGCCTATCGACACCGCACCGATCGCCATACCCAACGCGTACGCGGGGCCTTTGTTCCACTTCTCAGAAATCTTTTTCCAAGGGAAGATCATGATCGTCACTACCACCAGCAGCAACCCCATCACAATTGACACCTGGGGCTCCATCTTCAACTGATAGATCAGGAAGTAAGCCATGAGAGTTTTAATGAAGGCGAAGGAAAGGTTCATTGACAGGTAGGCGATGATCAGACGCACGAAAGGTTTATTCCTGAAGGTGTACTTGATCGACTTGAGCGGTGAGATCCCTGACTTGTTCTGCACAATCGCAGGTTTTTCCTTCAATCCTGAAGCAGAAATGAGCAGCGCGGCAGCCGCGACGACCCCATAGATAATGCCGATATAGCCGTAGCCTGTGTATTTGCTGGCGAAGAGCCCAACGATGGCAGGTGTGAGCGCTGCGCCGATGATGTAAGCCGGCACAGCCAGGATCATGCGGAACGAGGTCAGGCTGGAACGCTCATCGTAATCCTCGGTGAGCTCAGAAGACAGCGAATAGTAGGGCACATTCGTCATCGTCCAGATGGTGTCAAAAAGGATGAAAGTGAAAGCCACCCAAATAAAGATGGCGATTTGCTCCATACCCTGCGGTACATGCCACAGCAGCGCGATGCTAATACCCAATGGGATCGCACCGAAGATCATGAAGGCGCGGCGTTTGCCAAACCGTTTTGAGGAAAAGCGGTCTGAGAACCAACCAAACAACGGATCATTGACGGCGTCCCAGATCTTGCCGATGAGCAACGCACTCCCCACCAGCGCAGGTGGAAGCAGCGCGCCATCGGTGTAAAAGATCAACAGGAAGAACTGAACGGCCGAGTTGACCAGCGCGTTGCCGACATCACCAATGCCGTAAAAGAGCTTGGTCTTGATCGATAATTTCTCTGAAGATAATGCGGTTGTCATGTTTTCTCTCCATCCTGCCTTTATAATCCGATCTCGTGGCGCAGCGCCTGCACCGTCTTCGACCAGTTGCCCACATTCCAGCGTCCAAAAACACCCAGCCCGCCCATCTGGTGATCACCGAAATAAACCGGTACATGGATGAGCGACATCCCCGGATAGGCCTTCGCCTGATCGAGCGCTTTTCTTAATTCATCAAGTGAATATCCCCCGTGAAGCGCGTTGAGCCCCTTGATCGCCTCAGCCCAGGCGACATAATCTACTTCAACGCTATCGTTAGTGGCAACCTCGTGCCCGTACTGGTCCATCTGTAGCCCAGTGATCGCACCCATTCGGCGGTTATCCAGCAGTAGGATGCAGCCGCGCGCGCCGTGCTGTACGCCATCAATGAGGATCTGCGGGTTCATCGTAAGCGAACCGTCGCCACTGATTGCCAGGGCATAGAAAGGTTTCTCTGCCAGCCCGGTGGCCAGCAGTGCACAAACCGCGAATCCCATGTAAGAGGCTCCGCTTTCATTAAATATCTCAAACGGTGACTCGTCCTCTGCCAGTTGAAAACCGTTCGCCTGCACGTCTCCCGCGTCAAAAATCACCTTGACCTGGTGCAGCTTCGCCCAATCCAGCGCAGTTATGATCGCAGCCGGTTGGGTCAACACCTCACGCTTCCATACCGGGTCTGCCAAAACAGGGTGCTCCAGGCGGGATTGTTTCAAAGCCTGCCACTGGCGGCGCTGCTCGCTACAGGCGGTCATCCAGTCTGATGGCTGCTTGCCCACCTTCTGCGGGAGCCTTCTCATTACCTCGTTCAAATGCCGCAGTGTGGATCCCGCGTCTCCAACGAGCGCCAAGGTTTTGTTGTAATGGGTGGCACTGTCTATGTCTGTGTTCAGGTTGATCACCTGCTTCACTTGAGGGTACCCGGTGCGTGAGCAATCGGACTGGCAGACGAAACGCGTGCCGATGGCGACAAGTAAGTCAGCATTCTCCATGGCGAAGTTACCGCATATGGAGCCCTTGGAACCGCCAACGAACATGTTGCGCGTGTTCGAGGCTGGCACCGCACCGGTGGAGATGGGTGATGTCACCGCGACACCATCGACAAGCTCCAGGAATTGCTCCAACGGCTTGCCAATGTTCCTGCCGCCGTTACCGACTTTCACCACCACTTTCTTTGCTTTCACCAGCAGTTCAGCCGCCAGAGCGTAATCCCCCTCATTCCCCGCCCTCCCCAGCCGGGGTACCTCCCCAGTTGGGAGTTCGTTAAGGTTGAAGTGCAATAAGTCCGCGCTCTGCACGTTCATCGGCAGCAGCAGGTAATAAGGACCCGCCCGATTCGGATCAGACGTGGTAATCAACCCGCGCCGCAGCATGGACGGAAGTGATAAAGGTGTGTGCAGTGTGTAGGCCTGCCCCATGGTGGAGAATAATTTCAAAAATGAGTGTTGCAGCGGTTGGGGAATCTGCTGCATGTTGTAACCTTCATCCTCGCTGGTCTCGTCCCCCAGAAGGTACCATACGCCCAGGCCATCTGACACCGGCACAAGCGAAGCTGCCAGCGCGTGCAGTGCCCCCGGACCAATGGAAGTGACCACAGCGGCCTTCTCGGCGCAAATCCAGTTCAACGCGGCTGCTGCGTGTGAGGCTTCGACCTCACTGCGCACCCCGTGAACCCGGCA